>CAJOKY010000295.1 GCA_905235425.1 uncultured Selenomonadaceae bacterium | reverse complement strand
GCGCAGACTTGTCCCGTTGAGGCTGATTTGGTTGCAGGCGTACCTGAATCCGGCAACATGGCGGCGGTAGGTTTTTCTATGGAGTCCGGCATTCCATACGGCATTGCTTTTACAAAAAATACTTATGTCGGCAGGACGTTTATTAAGCCGCGCCAATCAAGCCGCGTGAAAAGCGTCAAGATTAAATTAAACGCTTTGCGCGACGTTGTGGACGGTAAAAGAATTGTCATAATCGACGATTCCATTGTACGCGGCACTACAAGTGACCAAATTATTACAATGCTTAGAGATGTGGGAGCGCGTGAAGTTCATATGCGTGTTTCAAGTCCGCCGTTTTATCACCCGTGCTATTTCGGTATCGACATACCTAAAGAAGATCAGCTTATTGCAAACGGGCGTACGATTGATGAAATTTGTAAGCTTATCGGCGCTGATTCGCTTGGTTACCTGCCGATTGAGTGCTTGCCAAAACTTTCCGGCGGCTTGCCTATTTGTGACGCCTGTTTCAGCGGCAAATATCCTATAGATCCGCCCGATGAAGATATTCGCGGTGAGCATGATGATTAGTTATTAGCCGGTAGCTTGTGCAGGTATTTTACAAGCTACTAACTACTGACTACTTACTACTCACTACTAAATACTTACTAAAGGAGGAATTTTTAGTGAACTTTTTGGAATTGGTAAAAGCGCGTTATTCGTGCAGAAAATTGACAGATAAACCTGTAGAGGCTGATAAAGTCGAAAGAATTTTGCAAGCCGCAGTTGCCGCACCTACCGCAAAAAATATTCAGCCGTACAAACTTTGGAAAGTCGCGTCCAAAGAGGCTATAGATAAACTCAAGCAGACGACACATTTCACCTTTGGCGCGGAGCTTGCCTTAATCGTAGGCGTGAAACATGACGGCGCATTTGTACGACCTTTTGACGGCGTGAACTTCGCGCAGATTGACGGCGCTATTGTCGCAACTCACATAATGCTTGCCGTACAGGCTGAAGGTCTCGGTACAACGTGGGTAGGTTACTTCGACGCACCTAAACTGCAAGAGCTTTTCCCCGAAATGAAGGAATATGAATTAATAGCCGTCTTCCCAATCGGCTATCCTGCCGACGACGCAAAACCTTCTAACCGTCACGAAGATCGCAGACAAATTTCAGACGCCGTAACTGAACTGTAATGACGGTACGCACAAAAAATTTAGGCAACGCCGGTGAAACTTTCGCGGCGAATTTTCTTGAACAAAAAGGCTACAAAATTATTTCAAAAAATTTTCGCGTACGCTCTGCGGAAATTGATATTGTTGCCGAATTGGACGGTACGATTATTTTTGTGGAAGTTAAGACGCGCTCCGACATCAAACACGGTCTGCCGATTGAGGCGGTGAACTTTCGCAAGCAACAAAAAATTATTGAGGCGGCAAGCGTCTTTCTGCAGGACGAAAAATACTGCGATTGCGCTTGTCGCTTTGACGTTGTGGAAGTTTATTCCGACGGCGTGAAATTTTATGCGCGGCATATTGAAAACGCCTTTGAAGTCACGTCCGAATTTTAAATGACGAAATAAAAACTTCTAATGTCATAATCGGTAACAGGGAACTCAACCGACGATTAAAATTTTTGTGAGGTGATTTTAATGGCGCGTCCGCCTTCGTACACGTACGAAACAAAAAATGAATTGGCGCATATTTTATTGGAGGATAAAAAATTTTTACGTGCGGAACTTGCCGCAATGTTCGGTACAAGCTTGGGCATGGTCGAAGGTCGCGCAGATTTGATAAACTCCAACGCCGCAGTTATGCGAAAGGTTATCACGCTGACAAAAAAGATTTTCAACGATGCCAAAATCGACGTTGCGGCAGTACGAAGAAAATTTTTGAAAAAAACCATGAAGTACGCCGTAAGAATTTTTTTGACGGCGCAGACGGAAGATTTTTTCAACGAACTTTATTCAGAAGAATTTATCGAACGTCCCAATTTAGGCGTGGCATATCTGCGCGGGGCATTTTTGGCAGGAGGCAGTGTAAATCGTCCTGAAAAAGCTAATCACCTTGAAATTGTGTTTGCAAGAGAATATGCCGCCGCGTTTACGCAGAAAATTTTTCGCGTATTCGACATAAACGTAGGTTATTATGAGCGCAAAGGTTTTTTCGTCGTCTACCTTAAGGAAGGCGACGCGATTTGCGATTTTTTGGGGATAATCGGCGCTGAAAAAGCCGTTGAACGTTTTGAAGTGGCTCGCAATATTAAAGAGGTTCGCGCTATGGTAAATCGTATTGTGAACTGCGAAACTGCCAACGTGAATAAAGCCGTTGCCGCCGCGCAGAGACAAATTGCCGATATTCGCCTTGTACTTTCGCACAAAATCAATCTTGATGACGGTTTACTTAAGACAATGCAATTTCGCCTTGAATACCCTGAAGATACCGCCGAAGAACTTGCCGATAAATTATATTTAAGCAAGCAGGGCTTTTTGTATCGTATGAAAATTGTTCATCGATTGGCGGCGCTTATACGCGGTGATAAGCGTAAAAGGTAGCTTGTAGCCGCTACTACTCACCTAAAAGCGCCGAGAAGCCCCCGCCTTTAGGCGTGGGGAGGAAAGGCGCACAATTTTCTTGATTTTTTATAAATCAAACAGTATAATTTTATTATCGAGCAAACGGTTGTAGC
>CAJOKY010000294.1 GCA_905235425.1 uncultured Selenomonadaceae bacterium | reverse complement strand
GAAAATTCTGTTGACGAAATTAAAAAATATCTTGACGCGGCGGGAGAAAAATTTTATAAAATCGGACGCGTTGTAGAAGGTAGCGGCGTTAAGATTAAGGGAGAAATTTTTAATGACTAAGTTAGGCGTTTTATGTTCGGGACGCGGCACGGATTTACAGTCGATAATCGACGCGATTCAGCGCGGTGAACTTGACGCGGAAATTTCAATCGTACTCACCGACAAGCCAAATGTCATGGCGTTGGAACGCGCCGCAAAGGCGGGAATTAAAAATATCTGCGTTGACAGAAAACAGTTTGCAAGCCGCGCAGATTTTGAAGCGGAACTTTTGAAAAATCTTTACGGCGTTGACTTGGTAGTTTTGGCGGGATTTATGCGCATTTTAAGTCCCGAATTTGTGCGGCGGTACGAAGGTCGGCTGATGAATATTCACCCTTCGCTTTTACCGGCTTTTCCAGGCGCTCATGCGCATCGTGACGTTTTGGCGTACGGCGTGAAAATTTCCGGCTGTACGGTTCATTTTGTAGACGAAGGCACAGACTCCGGACCGATAATTTTACAAGCGGCGGTTGAAGTTCGCGACGACGACACGGAGGAAACTTTATCTGCGCGGGTACTTGAACAGGAGCATATTATTTACCCTAAGGCGATAAAATTATTCGTCGAAGGCAAGCTGAAAATTGAAGGGCGGCACGTAAAAATTTTGGAGGCGCTGCAATGATTAACGCGAAAGAATACAAGCCGGTTGTTACCGAACTTTTGGATTTAATGAATCAACAAAAAAATATCGCGATGAATTTGCTTACAACGGCGCGGAAATTTGAAAATGACGAAGAATTTTTGTGGGCGATTCGGAATTATCTTGATGCTATCGACGCGCAGATAGAAGCGTTTGTAAAAGTTATGCGAATGACGCAAACTGCCTTTGAAAACGATGAATTTCATCAACTCAAGAAAGGCAGGTGAAGATATACTAACGCCGGTTAAAGCCGATACTGACGCTTACATAAAACTTTTGGCTGAAATGAAAAATCTCAAGAAGTTCAAATCGAATCAATGAACAAGCGTAATTAAAAAATTTAAATTGGAGGGGATTTTATGGACATAAAAATTAAACGCGCGATTATCAGCGTTTCAAACAAAATCGGTGCGGTAGATTTGGCGCGGTCACTGAATAAAGCCGGCGTTGAAATTATCAGCACCGGCGGCACGATGAAAGCTATTCGTGCGGCGGGCGTACCCGTCACTTACGTAAGCGATTTAACCGGCTTTCCCGAAATTATGAACGGTCGCGTTAAGACGTTAAATCCAAAAATTCACGGCGGCATTTTGGCGGTACGCGATAATCCCGAACACGTCAAGCAAATGGAAGAAAACGGCATTGCTCCCATTGATATGGTTGTAGTAAATCTGTATCCTTTCAAAGCGACGATTCGTAAAGCCGACGTGACACTTGCAGAGGCGATTGAAAATATTGATATCGGCGGTCCCGCCATGATTCGTGCGGCGGCGAAAAATTTTAAATTTGTCACGGTAGTTACCAATCCCGAAAAGTACGACGAAATTGCAAAGATGATTTCAGAAACAGGCGGCGTTGACTACGAGACACGAAAAAAACTTGCGGCGGAGGCATTTGCGCATACTGCCGAGTATGACGCCATGATAACTGAATATTTGTCGAAAGTTGACGGTTAAATTATGATAAAAAAAATTTTGCTTATAGGCAGCGGCGGGCGTGAACATGCTCTGGCATGGAAAATGTCCAAAAGTCTGCCGAAGAAAAAAATTTATGCGATACCCGGCAATCCCGGCATTGCGGAAGTTGCCGAATGCGTTGAAGGCATTTCAATCAGCGACAACGACGCGATAGTTGACTTTGCAAAATTTCACGACATTGACCTTGTAGTTATCGGTCCCGAAGCGCCGCTTGTAAACGGTCTTGTCGACGCATTGGACGCCGCGCAGATTAAAGCCTTTGGACCAAATAAAACTGCCGCGCAGATGGAAGGTTCAAAAATCTTTGCAAAAAATTTAATGAAAAAGTATGGTATACCTACCGCCGAATTTGAAATTTTTGACAATCCCGATGACGCGAAAAAATATATTTCTGAGAAAGGTGCGCCGATTGTCATTAAGGCGGATGGACTTGCGGCAGGTAAAGGCGTTATCGTTGCAATGACGCTTGACGCGGCGATTAACGCGGTTGATGAAATGAAAAATTTCGGCGACGCGGGAAGTAAAATTGTTGTCGAAGAATTTATGGACGGCGAGGAGGCGTCGGTGCTGGCTTTTACAGACGGCAAAACCATTGTACCTATGATAGCCGCGCAGGATCATAAACGCTTGCTTGACGGCGACGAAGGCGTAAACACCGGCGGTATGGGTGCTTATGCGCCTGCACCTGTCGTGACGCCGGAAATTATGGCGAAGGTTGAAGAGAAGATTTTAAAGCCGACCATTGCCGCGCTTAATGAAGAGGGCATAACTTATCGCGGCTGTCTGTATGCGGGATTGATGATTGTCGACGGCGAGCCTAAAGTTGTAGAGTTCAATGCGCGATTCGGCGATCCCGAAACACAATCCGTGTTGCCGCTTTTAAAGAGTGATTTGGTTGACATTATGGAAGCCTGCGCGGACGGTACGCTTGACAAGGCAAAAATTTCATGGAGCGATAAAAG
>CAJOKY010000293.1 GCA_905235425.1 uncultured Selenomonadaceae bacterium | reverse complement strand
TAAGCGACGGGCAACATATTCACGTGCCGACTAAGGAAATTTTCTTTCGTGACATTCCCGCGCAGGTTTCAAGTAGTAATTCAAATTCAAGCAATCTGATTAATATCAATACGGCGGACGCGAAGGAATTAGAGAAGATTAAAGGCATTGGTCCGGCGCTTGCCGGCAGGATTATAGATTATCGCGAGAATAACGGCGCTTTTAAATCGATTGAAGAAATTAAAAAAGTTCGCGGCATTGGTGAGAAGACTTTTGAAAAGATGCGCGACGAAATTACGGTTTAGGGATTAGCCTTTAGCTGTTAGCTATTAGCTATTAGGGCGTGTTGAATAAAGTAAATTAAAATCAGAAGCGCGGCATTTCCAGCGTCCATTCGCCACATTGAAATTACCGTAACGTGGCGGGCGCGGCAATAACATTAAAACCACTACAAAATTAAACGTGGGACGCACTAATGACGCGCATGTTTTCTTTGCTACTTTCTTTTGCGCCAAAAGAAAGTAGATTTAAAAAATATTTTAATTATTCAACAGCACCTAGCTACTCTCTACCCTCTACCCTCTAATTCTTAATTTTCTCTTTAAGATCGTCCATACGGCGGGCATTGAAAAATCCCTTAACCGACGCCAAAATTTTTTCACGCGGCAATGACTTCAACAAATATCCGTCAGGTCGCAATTCCATAACCTTCATGACGCTTTCCCTGTCACCTTTACCTGTCAAAAAAATCACCGGCGTACTTTCAACCTTAACCTCACTTCTAATCATTTCCAAAACCTGCGGACCGCTGATAACCGGCATTTCATAATCCAACAAAATTAAATCCGGCTTGTTATCGGCAATGTACATTAAAGCCTGCGTGCCGCTTGTCACGATAGTTACGCGGTAATCGCCTTCAAGCCAGCCTTTCATCATTTTCAAAAATGTCGGATCGTCGTCTACCATAAGAATATTTTTCTTTTCATCACGGGCAGAGGCGTGCGTATAGACTTTTTCAATTTCAAGTGGAAAAGTTTTTAAATCAATCGGACGCACGAATTTTTTAGCTACAGCTTCTTCCGGTACGACGTTTTCAACCGTTTCAATTTCATCAGCGTTGCCAAGCAAGATTAAAATTTTTTCCTCGTCCACGCAAATATCCCTAAGGTAAACCAAAAAATCCGGAATATCTTCAAGAAACTTGCCGAGATAAAAAGCGATTAACTCAAATTTATCTTTGCAGGCAGAAAATTCGTCAACTGTCGGATCTATGCGTGTGACGTTGTAACCTGCAACTTCCAAATTTTTTTGAATAGAATTTCCCATGAAGGAAACGCCTTTGCTTATAAATAAAATATTTTTCTCCATAAAATCATCACCGATTAAAAAATTTTTACGCCGCATTATAACAGTCAAGTCAAATTTTTTAAAGAAATTTTTTAATATGACGTTTAGAGAGGTTAAATTTATGAATGTTCAAGTAGAGTTGCCGCGCGAAGAAATGGAAAATTTCCTTGCCGAAATAACTCAAAATAAAGATTGGCTGTACCTCCTCGCGCCTTTCAGCATTGGCGACTTTATCATAGCAGGCGGTTTATCCTACGCCGCACAGAAACGAAAAAATAAAAGTGCTACGGTTTTAATCGCGCAGGACAGAATGAAAAATCTCGGCATAACTTTTGAAAACGTCGTCGGTACAATTTATTTTCCGATTGATTTAATAAAGGCGGTGGGAACTTTTATCACGGCTACTGAAAATTACGAGCGTGATAATTTTTTTTACGGCAACTACAAAATCGGTGACAATCGCGCTTACGACGACAGCATTAACGCCGTTGACAGATTTAAACGCTACGTCTTCAACCTGCCGCTTAATACGCCGCTTATGCCGCCGATTGTCGATCCGCTTACTGCTGAAAATATTGCTAAACTGCGCGAAAAATATATTTTGGATAAAAATCGAACCGTGATACTTTTGCCGTATGCAAAAACTTTTGAGACACTGAATATAAATTTTTGGACGACGCTTGCGAAAATTTTTGCAGAAAAAAATTATATCGTGTATACTAACGTTGCAGGTGACGAAAAGCCGATTGCAGGTACAGAGCCGCTTAATGTGAACTTTGTCGAGCTGAATTTTATTGCCGACAAGGTGAAATGCTTTATCGGACTTCGCAGCGGCATTTTTGATTTTCTCGGTATGACTGACGCAAAAATTTTTTGCATACTCAAATTTGCAATGTGGGATTGGGATATCAAATTTCTGTATGGTCACGATAACGGCAGAACTTTTTATGACGCGGTAAAGTACAAAAAGCCGTTGGAGGATTATTTGAAAGCTAATGGTCTGCCGTCAAAGATTGAACTTTCTCACCCGCATATTGATTCGCGCGATATTTATTTTTCGTACGACGACATTTTAAACGCGATTTTGTATGAAGTTGAAAAAATTTAGAAAGGTGATCTTATGCCGGAACAACAAATTACTCTCGGTGACGTGAAAAATTTTATCAAACAGATAACGCCGAATAAAGATTGGCTTTACATATTCCAACCTTTTAGCGTCGGCGATTTTTTTTATACAGGCGGACTTTCTCGTTCAAAAACGCAAAAATAAAAGCGCTACCGTTTTAATCGTCAAGGACAGAATGAAAAATCTCGGTGTCACCTATGAAAATTTTGCCGATATAATTTTTCTGCCAAATGACACTATGAATTTAATTTTGCATTATTGTTACGCTACCGGCGATTATGAAGGCGATAATTATATTTACGGTCACTTCCATAACAGCGGGAATGGTTTTGAATGGGATAAGTCGTTGCATTTAATTGACAGATACAAGCAAGACGTTTTTAAAATTCCTATGGATACGCCATACCAAAAACCGATTGTGCCGCCAATTTCTGAAGAGAATATCGCCGAACTTCATAAAAATTATTTTATTGACAAAGACAAAACCATTGTCATTACGCCTTACACTTATTCCAGCAAACCTCTTGATATGAGATTTTGGATGTTTTTGGTAATGGTATTAACTGAAAAAGGTTACCGCTGTTATACGAGTGTCAATAAAGCAGTCGAACAAGAGAAACCTATACTAGGTACTGAGCCCATGACGATAAATTTTCGCGAACTGTACTACATTTCAGATAAAGTCAAATGCTTTGTAGGCTCGCGCGTCGGCATTTTTGATTTTCTTGCACTTACCGATGCAAAAACTATAGACATAAGTCCGTTTCCTGAGTGGCTCTTTGAAACAGGTTCAATGTATCAAAATTTTACTTCTCGTACTTTGTACAATGCTATTGACTATATTTCGCCGCTTATGGAAAATACACATAAAGACAAAGTTCACGCCGAAATAAAACTTTCGCATGAACACATAAACAGTGAAGATATTTGCTACTCCTACGAAGAGATTTTTAATAACGTACTGAATGAGATTGAAAAAATTTAGAAAGGTAAGAATTTATATTGAAAAAAGCACTTATCACCGGCATTACGGGGCAGGACGGCTCGTACTTGTCGGAATTTCTTTTAGCTAAAGGCTACGAAGTTCACGGGATTGTGCGACATCAAAGTACAAGTTGCACGGAAAGAATAAGTCACCTTGTCGGCGCCGATAAAATTACTTTGCACTACGGCGATTTGACTGACTCAAACAATTTATCTGCGCTTATTAAAAAAATTTTGCCCGATGAAGTTTACAATTTAGCCGCGCAGTCACACGTAGGCGTTTCTTTTGAAGTGCCGGAATATACGGCGGAAGTTACCGGCGTCGGTACGATAAAACTTCTTGAAGCGATTAGACAAGTTAAACCTAATACAAAATTTTATCAAGCGTCGACTTCTGAACTTTTCGGCGGCTTGCCAAATACCGCTCCGCAAAGTGAGAAAACGCCTTTTCACCCGCGCAGTCCGTACGCGGCGGCTAAACTGTATTCGTACTGGATAACTGTAAATTATCGCGAAGCCTACGGAATGTTCGCCTGCAACGGTATTTTGTTCAATCACGAATCGCCGAGACGCGGCGCAGATTTTGTCACGCGAAAAATTACTATCGCGCTTGCAAAGCATATATCATTATAAAATGAATCATTTATGTTAAATAGTTGATAACCATATTTTGCTAAGCTTGCATAAAGAGATTCAGTAACATTGCCTAAAA
>CAJOKY010000292.1 GCA_905235425.1 uncultured Selenomonadaceae bacterium | reverse complement strand
GTTTGAAAAAGGTTAAACGCGCTATTCAAAATCACGACCGCACTATTACGTTAAGCGTCGGTCAACTGACTACCGGCGTGACAATTCCCGAATGGACAGGCGTTCTTATGCTGAGTAACTTGAAAAGCTCCTCTGAATATATGCAAGCCGCCTTCCGCGCACAAAATCCCTACCGCTACACGAAGGACGGCAAGATTTTTCGCAAAGAAAATTGTTACGTCTTCGACTTCGCGCCGGAACGCACACTTACCATTTATGATGAATTTGCCAATAACCTCAACCCCGCGCGTACCGACCGCAAAAAAAATATCGGCGAACTTTTGAATTTCTTCCCCGTGCTTGCCGAAGACGACGAAGGCAGTATGAAGGCGTTGGACGCCGATAAAATTCTTTCTCTGCCGCAAAAAATTAAAGCTCGCAGTATTGTCGAAGATGGCTTTATTTCAAATTTTCTCTTCGTCAACATTTCAAGAATTTTTAGCGAACCCGCGCAGGTTCAAAGAATTTTGTACAGCTTTAATCCCGACGAAACGCAGGAGGATAAGAAAAATCGCGGCTCTATGAAAAAAATTTCCGATATATCGCTTGATGAAAACGGCAATGTCATTGTCAATGAACAGGACGCCAAATTTGGTAAAAAAGTTTATTCCGACGACGAAGAAACGCCTACCGATTCTGCTGACGATAACGAAAAAGCCGCTAAAAATTTGAAAAAGTCCATTGAAGACGAAGTCAAAGCTCACCTGCGCGGTTTTGCTCGTACCATTCCCGCCTTTCTTATGGCGTATGGAAATTTTGGCGATAATTTGACGCTGAAAAATTTTGACGATAAAATCAGCGACAAAACTTTTTTGGAAGTTACCGGCGTCACCAAAACCGCTTTTCACCTACTGCGCGACGGCGGCGATACCGTTGACGAAGAGACCGGCGAAACAGTTCATATTCAAGGCGGCTACTTCGACGAAATTATTTTTAATGCCGCTGTGCAGGAATTTTTAAAGCTGAAACGTCAACTCGCCGACTACTTCGCGCCCAATCACGATAAAGATATTTTTGACTTCATACCGCCGCAACGTACCAATCAAATTTTTACTCCCCGCTCTGTCGTTATTAAAATGGTTGACGAATTGGAAAAAATCAATCCCGATATCTTCGCCAATCCCAACCAAAAATTTTTGGATCTCTATATGAAATCCGGCATGTTCATTGCCGAAATTATCAAGAGAATTTTTAATCGCTACCAACCTTATTGTAATGATCCTGCCAATGCGAAAAAAATTCTTAAACATATTTTGACGCGGCAGGTTTACGGCTTCGCGCCTTCCGAAATTATTTATCGCATTGTCTGCGAATATCTTTTTGGCGCTGATATCACCCGCGATATTCCAAAAAATAATTTCTTCTGCGCGGATTCTTCTCAAGCCGTTGAATGCGGCAACCTGCCCGACCTCCTTAATAAAAATTTTTCTAAAGTGGTGTACACCTTGATTAAATCTAAAAAGCGCGTCCAATCTTTCGGCGAAGTTTTTACCCCCATTGAAACCGTTGCAAAAATGCTCGACAATCCCGATATCAGCCCGCAAGTTTGCGATATCCATACAAAAATACTTGAACCGTCTTTTGGCGAAGGTATTTTTCTTGTCGAAATTCTTAAACGCCGCCTTGAAAATTGTCACAACGAAATTGATATCCTTACCGCGCTGTCCAATCTCTACGGCGTCGAAATTCTTCACGATAACGTTATTGCGGCGCGGCAAAATATTTTCGGCGTCATTGAAGACAGAGTCACCGATACCGAACGCGCTAAAAAAATTATCGATGCCAACCTTGTCGAAGGCGATTTTATCACCCGCAAAACTTCTGACGGCAACGATATTTTCTTTCGTAACTGGCAAATACCAAATTGTAATTTCGTGACTTTTACCATTGAAGATTTAAAAATTGCCAAGAATTTTAGTAGCGACGAATTTAAAGACCTCGTCGTTATCGGCAACCCGCCTTATCAACAGGAAACCGAAAACACAAGCGATAATCCGATTTATCATAAATTCTTAGAAGAGGCATATAAAATTGCCGATAAAGTTTTGATGATTCACCCTGCCCGTTTTCTTTTCAATGCCGGTAAAACTCCAAAATCTTTTAATGAAAAATTTCTTTCAGACCCTTGTATAAAAGTTTGCGATTATAATTCAGACTCAAAAACATATTTTGATAACGTCGATATCAAAGGCGGCGTTGCCATTACCTACCGCGACGCCAATAAAAATTTCGGCGCTATCGGTACTTTTACGGCATTTCCCGAATTAAATTCAATTCTTCACAAAGTCACAAAACGCGCAGATTTTCAGCCGTTCAGTAAAATTGTTTATTCACCTGAAATTTATCATTTTACAAATAAAATGCACGAAGATTTTCCTAATGCCAAAAGTAAAATGAGTGAAGGTCACGCTTACGACGTAACTACCAATGTTTTTGAAAAACTGCCGGAAATTTTTTTAGATGATAAACCTTCGGACGGCAACGAATATATTAAATTTATAGGCTTGAAAAATTTAAAACGCGCCTACAAATGGATTCGCCGTGATTATGTGAAAGATATTCCGTTGCTGGATAAATACAAAGTCATTTTGCCGAAGTCTAACGGCAGCGGCGCGATAGGAGAAACAATAAGTACTCCGCTTGTCGGCTTGCC
>CAJOKY010000291.1 GCA_905235425.1 uncultured Selenomonadaceae bacterium | reverse complement strand
ATCAATAGTCGCTCCACAATTATTTTTGATTTGATTAAGCTGGTCGAGAGATGCTATTCTGAATCCGTTAATATGAACCATATTTACCACTCCTAAAATATTTACTTTAAAACTTACCTGAAGTTAAGTATAAAACAAAAATTTTTATTTGTGGTATGCAGGTTGAACACCGGCAAAATTTTTTAACTCAACCAATTTTTAGCGATTTTCACCGCCGCCACGCCGTCCTTAGCATAGGCGTCAGCACCTGCCGCGTCGGCGTATTCCTGCGTTAAAGCCGCGCCGCCTACCATAACCTTTGCCGTACTACCTGCCGCCTTTAAATCCGCAATAACCTTGTCAATCTGAATCATCGTCGTAGTCATAAGCGCACAAAGTCCTACAATATCCGCGTCATTTTCAATCGCCGCACGTACAATTTCCGCCGAGTCAACGTCTTTGCCCAAGTCGATAAGCTTAAAGCCGCTGTTTGATACAAGAGCGCCGACAATATTTTTGCCCAAATCGTGAACGTCGCCTTTCACCGTCGCAATTACGAAAGTGCCGTTGCTGGACGTTTTTTGATTCGGCAAAATTTTTTTCAGCTCGTCGAAGGCAATTTTCATTGTTTCGGCAGAAAGTAACACCTGCGGCAGAAAAATTTTCCCTGCGCCGAAGTCTTCACCCAATTCATTCATTGCGGCAGTTAAAGCTTGCTCTGTAATTTCATTAGCGCCGTGACCTTCGTCAATCGCCTGCTTAATCTGCGCGGCAATGCCTTCTTTATTGCCTTCGGTAACGGAAATTTTTATGGCGTCGATAATAGGAAGCAGAGGGGAGGTTGTAGGGGGTAGATTGTAGGTTTTAGATAATCCCTGATCCCTGCTAAAATTTAAACCGTTGGCATCGTGACCTAAAAGCGCGGCACTTGCCTTAAGAGTATTTTGCATAAGTTCATCATACGGATTCATAATCGGTGCGTCAAGACCTGCGGCAAGTGACATTGCAAAAAATGTAGAGTTAATCAGCGGACGATTAGGCAGACCAAATGAAATATTGCTAAGACCCATTGTCGAAGGGTAGGCGAATTTTTCACGGTACAGCTTAAGCGTCTTCAAAACTTCGTGACACGCACCGGCATCAGCTGAAATTGTCATAACCAATGCGTCAAGTAAGAAATCGCCGTCGCGCAGTCCGTAACCTTTCGCCTCGTCTATAATTTTTTGTACAACTTCGACGCGTTCTTCTGCAGTTTTGGGTACGCCTTTTTCAGTAACCGGCAACACTAATACAGCCGCGCCGTATTTTTTTGCAAGCGGTAAAAATTTTTCAAGCCGCGCAGGTTCATAGCTTACGGAATTTATCAGCGCACGTCCCGGATAAATTCTAAGCGCCGCTTCCAATGCCTTTTCATCGCCGGTATCAATAGCAAGCGGTGCGTCGGTAATCTGCGCAATTTCGCGTACAGCCTTTTTCATCATAGCCGCTTGATCAATGCCGCCTACGCCCATATTCACATCTAAAATCTGCGCGCCTGCTTTAACTTGATTGACAGCATCTTTCTTAACGCCGAGAAGTGAACCTGCGCGAATTTCGGAGGCAAGCTTTTTTCTGCCGGTAGGATTGATTCTTTCACCGATTAACACGGTCGGCAAAGTCTTATCAATCGTCACGGTCTTACTTCTGCTTGCAAGCGTCAATCTGCGCGGAATATTTTTTTCTGCCGGTGAAAGATTTTTAACGTTATCGGCAAGTGATTTAATATGCGCAGGCGTTGTACCGCAACATCCGCCGAGAAAAGTTGCACCCGCCTCAACGAGCTTAATGCCGTAAATGCCAAAGGTTTCAGCGTCCATTGGGAATTTTGTAACGCCTTCTTCAAGGTACGGCATACCGGCATTAGGTTGAACGCTTATCGGTACGGAAGAATTTGCGGCAAGAATTTTTACAACGGGAATTAACTGAGCGGGACCGAGTGAACAATTTACGCCGATAACCGCCGCGCCCATTGCGTCCAAAATCACGGCGGCAGTCTTCGCGTCTGTACCGGTTACAGTGCGTCCGCCTTCGCTGTATGAAAGTTGGCAGATAACCGGCAGGTTGCAAACGTCGTGACAAGCCAAAAGTGCCGCGCGCATTTCTTGAATGTCAATACACGTTTCAATGATAAGGTAGTCTGCTCCGGCGTCGGCAAGCGCTTGAGCTTGTTCGCTAAAAATTTTGTACGCGTCTTCAAAATCCAAATCACCGAGCGGCGCAATAAATTTTCCCGTCGGTCCAATGTCACCTGCAACTTGAATTTTTGTACCGGCAACTTCTTTTGCAATTTTGACAGCGGCAAAGTTCAATTCACGCATACGATCTTCAATGCCGTAGTGTTCAAGCTTAATCGTCGACGCGCCGAAAGTATTTGTGGTGATAATGTCAGAGCCTGCGTCGATATATGCGCGGTGAATTTTTTTTACAACGTCGGGATTTTCCACGTTCATAAGTTCAGGACAAGCCCCCGCCTTCAAGCCGCCTTTCTGCAACATCGTACCCATTGCGCCATCAAAAATTTTTACCATTTCACGCCTCCAAAAAATTTTTCGCAAATTATATCACAAACTTTGATGTGAACACAAAAAAACCGCTACAGACATTTCTGTAACGGTTCTTTTTTTATGTTAATATTTCTTGTTAAAAGATACGCTTTGATTCATTGCAAGCGATACGCCCAAATCGTAGGAG
>CAJOKY010000290.1 GCA_905235425.1 uncultured Selenomonadaceae bacterium | reverse complement strand
CACCTGCCGAAACTAAAAAGACGCCTAAAAATGCAGACGGTAAAAAAATTGGGCGTAATGATCCCTGTCCGTGCGGTAGCGGCAAAAAATATAAAAATTGTTGCGGTCGCAGAAAGTAATTTATGAGTACGGAGTATACTACTCACTACTCACTACTTACTACTTACTATTAAGGAGTCATTGAATATGATTAACGAAGAAACTTTGAAAAAAGAATTGTCGGAACGTATCCTTAAAAATTTTGTCTCGAAAGATAATGTTTCAGTTGAAGATTTAGTCGAAGACGCTAAGGTTGATGAAAAATTTATCCAAAACTTGACGCTTGAACTTATCGACAGAGTTAAACTCAATCCCGATATCACGGAGGAGGAACTTGCCGAAGAAATTATTAAAATGTCCGCGCAGTTTGATAATGATGATAATGACGATGAATCAGATGATGAACTTGACGACAAAGACGCCGCGCAGATTAAAAATTTCACCGCCGCGCATAAAGCCGATATCTTGATTGAGGCTCTGCCGTACATACAAGAATTTTACGGCAAAACCATTGTCATAAAGTACGGCGGAAATGCGATGCTTAATGACGATTTGAAAGAAAAAGTTATGCAGGACGTGGCGCTTATGAAGTACGTCGGCATTAAGGTTGTCATTGTTCACGGCGGCGGTCCCGAAATTACGCAGTTCCTTAAAAAAGTCGGCAAGGAAAGTTCATTTGTAAGCGGTCTTCGTGTTACGGACGAAGAGACGGTAGAAATTGCCGAAATGGTTTTGGACGGCAAAATTAATTCCGAAATTGTTACGCGGCTTAATCGTCGCGGTCTTCGTGCTGTGGGTTTAAGCGGCAAGGACGCGGGATTAATTCAAGCAGAAAAAAAACTTGCCACCGTTTACGAGCAAGGCGACAAGTTCAAGGTTGATATCGGCTACGTCGGCAAGTGCAAGAAGGTTGACACGCGCATTTTGGAAGATTTAATTTCCCGTGACTACGTACCCGTAATTGCTCCAATCGGCGTTGGCGAAGACGGCGAAAGTTACAATATCAATGCTGATTATGTTGCCGCTGATATCGCCGGCGCTCTTCGCGCAGAAAAGCTTTTACTTCTCACTGACACTGACGGCGTTTATAAAAATTTCGGCGACAAAGAGTCTTTCATTTCTACGCTGACTGCCAATGAGGCTCGCGAATTTATACGCGAAGGTATTATTTCCGGCGGTATGATTCCGAAAGTTGAGGCTTGCCTGCACGCTCTTAATACCGGCGCCAATAAAGCCCACATTATCGACGGGCGTTTACCTCACTCTATCATACTTGAACTTTTCACCGCCGCCGGTATCGGTACGCAGGTTGTTTAGAAAGGTGCATTTATTATGAATGTTATCGGTATTGAGCCTGGTGAAAAGGGCATTTATTTTTCACGTAACGAGTGGAAACATTTTATTGATGAAGTTACAATGCGCAAAGGGCAGGAAATTGAAAAATGCATTAACAATGCACGCTATCTTGCAAAACTTGACCGCGCCTATGAACAAATTCAAAAAGGCAACGTTATCACAAAGTCTTTTGAGGAATTGGAGGCTATGGCTTAATGATGTCATTTGATCCCAATGCTTGGAAAGAGTATGTGGCGTGGCAAGAAGAAGACAAAAAAACTCTCAAAAAAATCAATAGGCTCTTTCAAAGTATTGATCGCGAAGGTGCTATGAACGGCGAAGGTCAGCCGGAAAAATTGAAAAATGTGCCTAATACTTATTCGCGGCGTATTGATGAGAAAAACCGTTTGATTTATATTTCAGAGGCAGGAAATTATACAGTAATTTCTTGCAAAGGTCATTACGACGATTGATATTTAAGCTACTGAATTTTTTGTAGCACCTTTTCCTACCGATTCGCAAAAATCCAAATAATCATCTACCGCCGCGCGAAATTCTTTTTCGATGTCCGATTCATTTTCGCATTCAAAGGTTACAAGGTCTGCTATATCAAGCTTGCCGAAAAATATATCATCTTCAAATTTTACCGTAGCTTGAAAGCCTTTGTAATTTTCTGTTTTCAAAAAATTCACCTCACAAAAAAATTTTAGCATATTTCATTTTGAATACGCAATGAAAGGAAGTGAAATTTTTGCCAACTCTTAACTGGCTCGGTAAAGATAAAGTTGTAAACTTCGCCGCTAAAGTCCCTGTACACGCCCTGAAACACGCCTACACGCACGGTAACGCCGACGGTAATAAAATTATTCACGGCGACAATCTCACGGCGCTTAAATCGCTCCTGCCGCTGTATGAAGGCAAAATCAAATGCATTTACATAGATCCGCCGTACAATACCGGCAATGAAGGTTGGATTTACAATGACAATGTCAATTCGCCGCAGATTAAAAAATGGATTGGACAGGTTGTCGGCAGAGAAGGCGAAGACTATTCGCGACACGATAAGTGGCTTTGCATGATGTATCCGCGCTTGAAATTATTAAAGCAACTGCTTTCAGATGACGGCGCGATTTTTATCAGCATTGACGAAAACGAACAAGCTAACTTGAAATTAATATGCGATGAGATTTTTGGCAGTCAAAATTTTGTAACGCAGTTTGTCTTAAAATCTAAACAAGGAAAAGTCGGTACAACTTCAATTATTTCAAACGAACACGAATATATAATCTGTTACGCCAAAAATTTTTCCAATTTAAAATTTAATATGATTGTGAAAAAAAA
>CAJOKY010000289.1 GCA_905235425.1 uncultured Selenomonadaceae bacterium | reverse complement strand
CATATACTCTTTCAACTTCGCTGTTAAATTTTTCGTTGTACGTTTTCACTAAATTATTTTTACGCTCTTCATCAGCAAAAATCCATTTGGCGAACTCCTCCAAAATCTTATCAATTTTGTCGCGTGCCTCTGCCATTTGCTCTTTCAACACAACTTTTTGAGAAGTCAATCTGCTTGGATAATGATGATTCAATGCGCCTTCCAAAAGTTTTGAAAAGCTTACTTTTTCTGTTACGCCGTACATAACTCGCCACTGTACATTTTTTTGGTATGCAATTGTGCCGCGAACAATCCACTTGCCCGTATATGGATCACGTAGAATTTCTAAATTTGGCGTTTCGCCGATTAAATGTTCCACGAACTCATAATAATATTTTTCGTCACAATCAAATTTGTTTTTGGATTTTTATAAACTAAGTCGCCCAATTCTTTTTCAAGTTCCGCAGGAGTTTTTCCAGTCAACTTCGTCATATAATCCATATCAATAATGCCGCGCCTTGAAAGTGACAATCTCATTGCATCAAGCGCATTGTCCGTCGAATTCACAACTTGTAACGGGCTTGCTGTCCGCTTATAAAAAATATCGGCTTTACTTGCCGATACTACTTTATTTTCCTTGTCTTCTTTGTATTTTTCAATCGACGCCACTTTTCCATAATTTGGGTCAACGCCTAGTATTTTTAAATTTTTCGGTGCGTTAATGTAGCCGTACTTTTTCACAAAGTCATCATAATTTTTATTCAACGTTTTGCGAAGTTGTGAAAGTTTTTCATCTGTAGTTTCTGGTGATAACTGCGCCTTCAAAATATTATCCAGCGATTTTTCCAACGTTACAAAATCTTTTACAATTTCTTGATTCGCCTTTGGAACTTCAACCAAAATTCCGTCCTCATTTTGAAATGCTTTACCGTCTTTTACACTAAAACTTCCTTCGCGCTGACTTGCATTCGCCATTGCCGCAAATGTATTTTTCACAGTATCCTGCGCGTTTCGTTGAATCGGCTTGTAAATATTTTCGGGCAAATTCTCAATTAACTTTGAAAGTTCGGTTGCAACGTCCAATCCTTTGCCGTCCAATGCCAAATTACCGCGCCAATCGGCAATCGGTTTACCTATCATATTTTTCGGATGTTCGTTAAAATATTCATTCACGTCGACAAAATTATTGCTGTTATTAGCAACGGTCGACGCTATTTCATTCCAACTTTGCGCGTGTTCAGAAGGTTTTGTCGGGGCTAAACGTTTCTGCAAAATTAAAATATCTGCCGTAACTTCTGTACCTGCATTTTCTTTGAAGGCTGTATTTGGAATTTTGAACGCCGCTATTAAATCTGCCTTGCCGTTCAATTCAGCACGAAGGCGCTTAGCCTGTTCATCTCCCAACATTGTACCTTGACTTGTTATAAACACGACTAAACCGCCTGGTCGAACTTTATCTATCGTTTTCGCAAAATAATAATTGTGGAGCATATACCCTTGCTTGCTGTACTGTTTATCTGAATAAATTCGTGTTTGCTCAAAAGGTACATTCGTAATTGCAAGGTCGTAATAATCATTCGGCATTAATCGTTCTTGATACGGCATTATATCAATGGCGGCGTTTTGATAAAGTTGTTTCGCAATTCTGCCTGATAAACTTTCATATTCAACGCCTGTCAATTCGCTACGCGCCATAATTTCAACTGGCATTGTTCCGAAAAATATTCCGCTACCCATTGCAGGGTCTAAAATTCTGCCGCCTTTAAAGCCAAGTTTTTCTAACATTTGCCACATTGCACTTGCAATTTTCGGGTGCGTATAAAATGCATTATTGACGACTGTACGTGCGCTTTTATATTCTTCCTCTGTCAAAATTTCTTTGAGTTGTTCAGCTTGTTTTTGCCATTCAGCTGTATTCGTAAATGCGCTTGCTAATGTTCCCCAGCCATTATATTTCGACAAAATTTCTTGCTCACTAGGTGTCGCCTTTCTATTTTCACTTTCAAGCTTTTTCAAAAGTTTTATCGCGTCCATATTTTGTTTGAACTTAGTTTTCAAGCCGCCTTCGCCAATTCCGCTATCTTCCGTAATGTGAAAATTTTGTCCTGCAAATTCTACTCCCTCAACATTTGAAGAAATTCCGCTACTTCCTCGCTCATCTCTACTTGTGGATTGTACAACTGCCGTATCTGCTCGTACGCCATTTCCTGCGCTAACTCCTGCGCTTGAAGTTCCTGCACTCTGTACTTGTACGGGTCGTTCACTTTCGGCATTTGTTGTAGTATTGTCTGTTGCAGTTCCAACTTCATTTTGTCGTTGTTGTCCAAGATTTTCTTCAGATACCGTATCGCGCCGTTCTTGCCCAATGTTTTCAAAAGTTCCTGCGCGTAACTCGGATTGTATTCCTTGATGTCCACCATCAACGCTTCCGCTCTCTCCCAATTTTCGTGACTCATTTTTTGCACCTCCAAAATAAATTTCTAATGCCTTTTTAAAAACTTGTGCATCTTCATTGTTCTTAAAGGTAACCATTCCCAATGTAAACTGATTAAATGTTTCTCCGTTTAAAACTTGTATCAAAGCTGATAAATCTGACAATGTGTCTTTGTTTGTACGCGGCGATTCGTCCCATTCAACTTCATCTGTCGTTTCAGCGTCTAAGTACACCTCGTTTTTAATAACTTCAAATTCAATTTTTTTACTTGCAATTTTACCTTCAAGTCCTGCCGCCTTCAATGCC
>CAJOKY010000288.1 GCA_905235425.1 uncultured Selenomonadaceae bacterium | reverse complement strand
TCGTAAACCGTCGCGGAACTCAAAAGGTTGAAGTGCTGAAAAATCATACCGATATTTTTACGCGCCTCGCGCAGTTCACTTTCCGAAAGTTTCATCATGTTTTGACCGTCAACAATGACAGTACCGACAGTAGGACGCTCAAGCATATTTATACAGCGTACCAGCGTAGATTTACCCGCGCCGCTTAAACCGATTATGCCGTAAATTTCGCCCTTTGCAATTTCAAGGTTGATGCCTTTAAGCGCGTGAACCTTGCCGGACTAAATTTTTTCAATCTGCGAAAATTTTATCATGACATTCACCTAAAAAAAATTTTTATGGCTAAAAGATGCCGCGTGTATTATACCATAGCTGTTAGCTATTAGCTATTAGCTGTTAGCTTTTAGCTATTAGCTTTTAGGTGTTAGGTGTTAGCTTTTAGGTGTTAGCTGTTAGCATTTAGCCTACTCACTACCTTACTACTCACTACTTACTAAAACATATTTTTGACATTAATCAGTTGCTGTGATAGAATTTTTTAAATTTTAAAAAGACAGGTGGTTAAGGTTGAATATTTTAACGGCGTCGGGCATGGCAACGGAAATTCAGCAACAGTTTGAAGAAAGCTTACGTCAGTCCGTAACTGAAGACGAATTTATAAAAGAATCTTGTACGCCGCTGATGCAAGGCGGAAAACGTTTGCGTCCGATGCTGTTTTTATTGTGCGCAAATTACGGCAAAAATTTTTCACCTGAAAAAGTTATGCCGCTTGCCGTAGCGTTGGAGCTGATTCATACTGCAAGCCTTGTACATGATGATATACTTGACAACTCGAAAAAGCGTCGCGGCATTGAGACTGCCAATTCAAAGTACGGCGCACAAGTGGCAGTTTTAATCGGCGATTATCTTTTTGCAAAGGCGTTTCAGCTTGTCGCAGAAGGCGGCTACGGTGGCGAAGTAAAACTGATTTTGTCGAATTTGGTAAAAAATCTTTGTCGCGGCGAAATTATGCAAGACCTTTCGCTTTTTCGCGTGCCTACGATAAGCGAATATTACACGCGAATAAATTTGAAGACGGCAGTTTTTTTATCGTCGTGTTGCAAACTCGGCGGCATTGTTGCCGGTTTAAAGCGTGAAGAAATTGACGGCTTAAGCACTTATGGAAATTCACTCGGTCTTGCATTTCAGATTGTCGACGACCTTTTGGATTTTTTCGGAGATGAAAAGGTTGCAGGCAAAAGTTTAGGCAGTGACTTGAAAAGCGGCGTGATAACACTGCCGGTGATTCGCGCGTTGAAGGTTAGCCGTGAATCCGGTATTTTACGTGAGATTATTACGCGCAGAATGATTAACCGTGATGAAATTCATTCGGCAGTTAGAATTGTTCGTATATCGGACGCTTTTAACTACTGCAGACTTCGTGCGACGGCGCATATTGAATCTGCGCGGATTAGTTTGCCGCAAATAAAAAATTCCGTCAAACTTGCTCTTGAACAAGCGGCGGACTTCGTTGTAGTGCGGAATGCTTAGTAGGGGGTAGAGGGTAGATTGTAGAGGGTAGAATTTACCTAATCCCTGATCCCTAATCCCTAATCCCTAAACTCGGCACTGCGTTTAAATTGTTTGACGCAAAATTTTTTACAAGCGATTGATAATAACCGCGACACGCTATCATAGCGGCGTTATCGGTACATAAAATTTTCGTAGGGTAGAAAAATTCCAGCCCGTGACTTTCACATTGTCCGCGCAGATTTTTTTCCAATGAAGAATTTGCCGCCACGCCGCCGGCTAATACGATTTTTTTCAGCTTAAATTTTTTTGCCGCGTCAATCGTCTTATCAACCAGCGAATCTATAACCGCCTTTTGAAAACTCGCCGCAACGTCGGCTTTATTTATCTCTTCGCCTTTCATCTTCGCCGTATTCAAATAATTCAGCACGGCAGATTTTAAGCCGCTGAAACTGAAGTCAAAGTCAGACACCTTTGCACGTGGAAAATCTATCGCGTCGGCGTTGCCTTCCTTAGCAAGCTTGTCAATCTGCGGACCGCCCGGGTATGGCAACTCCATAACACGAGCAATTTTATCAAACGCTTCACCTGCCGCGTCGTCGCGCGTCTGCCCAATTAATTCAAAGTCATTGTAACCTTTCATATTTATCAGCGAACTGTGACCGCCGGATACTACCAATGCCAAAAACGGCGGCTCTAAATTCGGCGAACTTAAAAAGTTGGCGAATATGTGACCTTCCAAGTGATTCACTGCGATAAGCGGAATTTTCAGCGCGAAGGCTAAAGTTTTCGCCGCCGATACTCCTACCAACAACGCGCCGACAAGACCGGGTCCGTATGTCACGGCAATTTGATTTATTTCTGTCAGCTCCACACCCGCAGTTTTAATTGCCTCGTCTATCACCGGCATTATGTTCACAATGTGTTTGCGCGACGCTATTTCAGGTACGACGCCGCCGAATTTTTGATGTACGGGTATTTGCGTTGATATGACGTTTGATAAAATTTCACGACCGCCGCTTAATACTGCCGCCGCCGTTTCGTCGCAACTAGTTTCAATTCCAAGTGTTAAAATTCTCTTCATAAAATATTCCCTGTCAAAATTAATCTTTGTTGAAAATCGGCAGTTCGCCCAACTGCTTTAAAAGTTCATTCATTTCAGTTACGGTGAGATGATGTTCAATCGCAGAAATTACAACGGCGTCCCAAGGATTACGCGGATACAAAATGCCATAACCTCCGTAACGCAGAAGGTATTGGGTCTCTTCTAAATTTAAACCCATTGCCCGTGCCATTGCCGCCAATCTTTCACGCGAAGGTTTTTTTGTACCCTTGAAAATGTGATAAATATGCGCGGGGTCACAATTCATTTCGGTGTACAGAAATTTTTTAGTCAAATTTTTTTCTTTCAGCAATGCCTTTAAGTATTCGTGAAATGGCTTGGAAAATTCCTGCTGATTATTCGCCAAAAATCCTTCAACGTCGGGATCTCTTTTCAGTGCGTTAAAAAGTTCCGTCGTAGTTTTTTCCTGCATAGATTTTTGCCCGTTACTGAGAACTTATAAAAAGCTAAAAACTTTAATGTCTCATTCCTGTTTCAGCGCGTCCGTTTTTGTCTTAGATACTTGCGTTTTTTCGACGCTCCACAGGCTTGAATTCCCCGCTAACGTACGGGTACATATACAGATTTCCTTGTTAGTGGAATTTCCTGTATTTTAACTTTACTGCGCTCGGGA
>CAJOKY010000287.1 GCA_905235425.1 uncultured Selenomonadaceae bacterium | reverse complement strand
GACATTGCAATCCGTTTTGACGACAAAACCGTACAATGATTTAGGAATAATGGTGAAAGATAAATTGTTGATATTGGTAGAGGCGCAATCGACATGGTCGGTAAATATCTTGATACGCATATTGTTGTATTGGGCGAGTACGTATCACGAATACTTAAAGAAAAAACCGCAGTTGAATTTATACGGGAGAGAAAAGATTTTTTTACCCAAACCGGAATTTTACGTCATCTACACGGGCAAAACGAAAAACTGTCCGAAAGAAATATCGATGTCGGAAGAATTTTTTGACGGAGACAAGACAGTGGACTTGCGCGTAAACATTTTGACAGAAGAAGGAAAAAAAGACATCATACAACAGTACATAAAATTTTGTCACGTGTTCGACGAACAGATAAGACAAAACGGGTATACGTTGAAAGCTGTCTTGGAAACGATAAGAATATGTCAAGATGAAAATATATTGAAAGATTATTTGGAAAAACAGAAACAGGAGGTGCAAACAATAATGATGACGCTTTTTAGTGAAGAAGAAGTGATGAAACGTCACGACATCAGCCTTGTGAACAACAAGACAGTAGAATACGTTAAAAATCTTATGGAAAGTTTGAATTTAACAGCAGAACAGGTAATGGATGGAATGAAGATTCCGCAGGAGAATAGAAATTGGCTGTTGTATCTTATGTCTCAACCCTCGCAACCCGATGACGAGGAAGAATAGTGAAAACTTTTAATGAGGTTCTGGAGAAATACCGTCAAGATTCTTTATCAACGTACTAACAAGGTCCGCTCTTTGAAGTTCAGATGAAAATTTTTTGTTGACGTCTCCGCCTTATTTGAATTTCTACTTCTGACAATTTTACAGATAACGCCGAAATAATTTTGCAAAATCAATCGCCGACCGTAACTAAAATTTCTTTAACCGATTTGCAAAATGCCGCTGTCGATTGGCAAAAATTAAATGATGGTATTTTCGGCGATAATGCAAGAAAAAAATTCCGCGAACCTCTTCAACATCAGCTTGACGCTATTAACACCACATACTGGCATTTTCAAACAAATGCTCGCTGTAAATTGATTATGGCTTGCGGCACCGGTAAAACTTACACTTCTTTAAAAATCGCTGAAAATATTTTTCTAAACGGCAAAATTTTATTTTTAGTCCCAAGTATTTCGCTTTTATCGCATTCCTTTGCAGGAATGGGCAACTTTTTCTAAAAATCCTTTCAATTATATTTGCGTTTGCTCCGATAATTAAAGCCGTTGCTTTTTGCCCCAAATTACCGTGTCGAAACAAATTGCCTTATCTTGACCAACGTCCACTATCTTTAGGCGAAAGATATTGCAGAAATTGCCTGGCGTCATAAGCAAAAAATTTTAAACGCTTAAAATTAAATATTTTCAAACTTCGCCGGTTTTTCTTGAGGAAAGAATACAGAATTAAATCGTGTTCGGCATCAGAGCAAGTAAATTCTTCGTCAAGATTTTTATATTGAAAGTGCTTGATCAAAATCTTTAATTAAATCTGTAATATTTTCAATCCCGACGCTCACGCGAAATAAATCATCAGTAATTCCTGCGTTAAACTTTTCATTTTCGTTCAGATTAGCGTAAATAGTTGATGCAGGGTGAATTACCAAAGTGCGTGCGTCGCCGATATTTGAAACCTTTAAAGCAAATTGGAGCGAATTTATAAAATTAAACGCTTTTTCTTTAGTTCCAAATTTTATTGTAAAAATCGTGCCTAAATGATTATCAAATTGTTTTTTGCAAGTTCATGATACACATTATTTTTCAAGCCGGGATAATTGACTTGAATTTTTTTATTTTCCGCACAGAAAGTTGCAAGTTCAAAAGCATTTTGACAAGATTTTTTCATGCGAAGTGCAAGAGTATCAAGCCCAACATTTGTAAGAAAAATATTTGCAGGAGCAGGATAACCTCCGAAGTCAGTCAACATCTTTGAACGAAGTCGAATTAAATATTTCATTGCGCCAAATTTTTTTAAATCGGCAAGTTTTTTAAATTTATCTATATCCCAAGAAAAATTTTTTTCCAACAACAATGCCGCCGATAGAATTACCGCCGCCGTTAATCATTTTTGAAGTTGAATGAATTACAACATCTGCACCAAAATTTATCGGGCGAATCAAATAAGGTGTGGTAACTGTACTGTCAACAAAAAGCGGCAAATTATTTTCATGAGCGAGTGCGAAAAGTTTTGAAATATCCGAAACGTCAAGTTTTGGATTGTCGATTGTTTTTTAGTCCCGCCAAAAAATCCGGCACTTGAAATAATTTCGTCGCCGCTATCAATTTAGAAAAAATATTTTGCGAAAATCGGTTTCGACAGATTTTTGAGGTTGAAACAATACAAATGGAGTAGTGGTGCGACTTATAAATTTTGCTGAAAATAATTATTATATAACAAAAATTATTTTTGCGAAAAAAAATGCCGACAAAATTTGTCCGTCGTTTATGTTGCCATCTCATTAATTTTGTTTTGAAATTTTTCCCAGCCGACTCGATCTAACATATTTCTGAAACGTTCGCCGGCTTTTGCATTTTCTTCAAAAAATTTTTTCCAAGCGCAATTCTGTTTCCATAAAGTCCGCCGAAAGAAATTATAAAACCGCTCCTACCTTGCCAATCATCACTAGGACAACTTTTCACGCATCGACCGCAATAAACGCAATTTTTTTCATCAAAAGTTACAGAATTATTTTTTTATCGACAGAAATAATTTTTTGCAG
>CAJOKY010000286.1 GCA_905235425.1 uncultured Selenomonadaceae bacterium | reverse complement strand
CATACTGCGCGGCAGCTTAATTATTACATGAGTTGCACGACGGCGGACGGTCTTCATTATGTCGCCACTTCAAAAGATGATACCATTTTGGGAACAATGTATTTGAGACGTAGAACTTGGTCAGAAGACAGTATGCGCTTATTTAAAATATTGACAGATAAATTTTATAACATTGATGACGGCGAAGGTTTATTTTTAGACTTAGGGGCTAATATCGGAACGACAGGTATTTACTTCTTGAAAAACTTGACGCCGAATTTAAAAATGTTGGGATTTGAACCCGATCCAGAAAATTTTAAATTGCTCCGTGCGAATTTAATTCTCAATGATTTATATGAAAAAGCTACTGTAGAAAATTGCGGTCTCGGCGACGAAGAAACTGAAATGACAATGTACAGAGCTCCATTAAATCCTGGAGCGAACAGTCTTGTTGCAGATAATCGAGAAGACAAAGAAATGGTAAAAATTATTCCGCTTGATAGTTATTTTGAAAAAAATAAATTCAACGCAAAAGACATAAAATATATTTGGATTGACACTGAGGGATTTGAGCCGCAGGTTTTATTTGGTATGAAAAACATTCTTACAGAAAATCCTGCACCTGTCTTTATGGAGTTTAATCCGCACCTTTATCAAAAGGCGGGCATATACGACAAGTGGATAAAGTTTTTATCAGAATTTTATATTGGTTATGTCTTTGTGCAAGAAACTTTAGGTAACAATAAAATTGTTGTTTATCCTATTGAAAAATTATGGGAATTTCAAAATTACCCCACACAGATAGGCGACATTTTCTTAATACATAAATTAAACGAGGTGACAGAATGATTTTAGTTTTAGATTTCGGCGGGCAGTACAATCAGCTGATAGCGCGGCGCGTACGCGAAAATAATGTTTATTGTGAAGTTCATACGTTGACTGACGGAAAAATTTCTGCCGACAAAAACGTTAAAAGCGGTCTCGGTACGGCGATAAATTTTGACGCGATTCGTGACCTTAAGCCGAAAGGAATTATTTTGACGGGCGGTCCACAAAGTGTTTACGATAAAAATTCAAGTTTACCGCCTGCCGAACTTTTCAGCTTGAATATACCGATACTCGGCATTTGCTACGGCGCGCAGGCTACGGTTCACGTTTTAGGCGGCGAAGTTAAAAAAGCTGAAGTCAAAGAATACGGCAAGACGTCGGTAGGGATCAGTGAACAGGGATTAGGGAGCAGACTTTTTAAAGGCGTTGAAAAAAATTCTGTAGTATGGATGAGTCACGGCGACAGAATTTTTACGTTGCCGGAAAATTTCACGATAACTGCGCGCAGTGAAAATTGTCCCATTGCGGCGGCTGAAAATGCCGAAAAAAAAATTTACGCCGTGCAATTTCACCCTGAAGTTTTGCACACGGTTGAAGGCAAAAAGATTTTTTCAAACTTCGTCGATATTTGCGGCTGTAAGCGTGATTGGAAAATGGACACGTTTGTAGCCGATACCGTAGCCGCGCTGAAAAATAAAATCAGTGACGGTAAAGTACTCTGCGCGTTATCGGGCGGCGTCGATTCAAGCGTTGCGGCGGTATTGTTGAGTAAAGCCGTTGGCAAAAATTTGACGTGTGTATTTGTGGATCACGGGCTTTTACGCAAAAATGAAAGCGCGGAAGTCGAGGCGGCGTTTAAAAATTACGATTTAAATTTTATTCGCATTGACGCGGCAGAAAGATTTTTGCAAAGACTTCAAGGCGTGACGGAGCCTGAGCGTAAACGTAAAATTATCGGCGAAGAATTTATCCGCGTATTTGAAGAGGTTGCAAAGGAAATCGGCGCGGTAGATTTTTTGGTACAAGGCACGATTTACCCCGACGTTATAGAAAGCGGGCTTGGTAAATCCGCCGTCATAAAGTCTCACCATAATGTAGGCGGTCTGCCTGATTTTGTGGACTTTAAAGAAATTATTGAACCGTTGCGCCTTCTTTTTAAAGACGAAGTACGCGCGGCGGGGCGTGAACTCGGTCTGCCGGAAAATATTGTAAGCCGTCAACCTTTTCCCGGTCCCGGCTTAGGCATTAGAATTATCGGCGAAGTTACGGCGGAAAAAATTAAAATCGTGCAGGACGCGGACGCCATTTATCGCGAAGAAATTTTTAAGGCGGGGCTTGCACCTAAACTTTCTCAATACTTTGCCGCGCTTACGAATATGCGCTCTGTCGGCGTTATGGGCGACGGTCGCACTTACGATTATGCCGTTGTACTTCGCGCAGTCTTGACAAGTGACTTTATGACTGCGGAAGCCGCGCAGATTGATTGGAATATTTTAAACGTCGTAGCAAACAGAATTGTCAACGAAGTTAAGGGCGTCAACCGCGTGCTTTATGATTGTACGTCAAAACCGCCTGCCACGATTGAGCTTGAATAAGGTTTCACAAAAATTTTTCAAAACTCAACCGTCGGCAAGCCGTCCACTATCTCCAACGTCTTCAAGCTAACCGTGATACAGCTTAAAATCAATTTTAAAATATATTTTTCGTCGCCGTGTTCGTCGCACCAATCGTTGGGATTGTTTTCAATGCCGCTCGCCTTGTCAACCTTCACTTGGTAGCGGTCAATTATCCATTCAAGCGGCGAACGTCCATTAACCACGTAGTTAAAACTGCGCGGCGGAATATTTTTTATCGTAATATTTTCATTATAAATCAATGTCGTCTTGTCTTGTGACAGGCGCATTTTTTTTACGCGATAATTTTCAGATGAAATTTCTACTTCAACACCTGCAGGCGGATCTTGCGTCTCGTAGTTCAAATGAATATCT
>CAJOKY010000285.1 GCA_905235425.1 uncultured Selenomonadaceae bacterium | reverse complement strand
GATAACCCCCTCTGATAGTTGGCTTAAAAACGGACGGCGCGTTTTTTTAGCATACCTGCCGCGCAGCTAATCACGCCGAAAATCCCGCCAATGCAGGGCTTGACCAGAAAAGCTAGGCGCCATAACACTTTCAGCCGCACAGGTTATCAAGCTCGGGCGGGCACGCGCGCCCTCGTGGACAGATAACCCCCGTAAACAGAGGCATCAGCACCGACAGGTAAGTAAGCAAACGACACTCAAGCCAACTAATCGTCATTTCGTAGGTTGTTAAATTGACGAAAAATAATACAATATAACTCCAGACAGAATAGAAAAAGCGTTTGCAGAGACAAGGTAAGCGCTTTTTTATATTTCTCCAAGCGATTCAAGTTCTGTTTTCATCAACACGCCGCCCCGACTTTTTGTCGGCATATGCGATTAACTCATTTGCAAAGTTTCTCAGCAGTTCTAATTTAATAAAACCATTATCGTTCAACACGTTCTCTGTTGAAGATTTTGTATTTTCGCTTAAATGTTTCTGCGGTGTCTTGCACGTATTTTCACCAAGTTGACCAATGACGCGTGCAATTTCTTCTGAGTCGCCTTCAAATTCAATTATCTTAACTTTCATTTTAATTTTCTTTCTTTCTCTGCCTTGTGGTATAATTTAAGAAAAAGGCAGGTATAAATTATGGATTATTTAGCATTGATAACAAATGCATTTTCGGCAGGCGCGGGAGCTTTCGCAGGAGCATTAGCGGCTTATTTTTTAGCTTGCCGTCAAGACAAACGCCGCGCCATTGCCTCCTATATCAATTTGTTGCTGATTATTTATGAACACCTTGACGCAGTTTATAAACTTCTTTCAAATATTCCGCCAGATTCGATTAAAGAAATTGACGGCGAAAAAGTAGTTGCCTTCACAACGCCTTTTCCGCAATTTGCGCTTACGTCTCAACAGTTTCAAACATTAATGGAAGTTTCGCCGGATAAACAAATGCCCGCCGCGCTAATCCAATTCAATAACTTTTTGAAGACTCACGCGCAAAGAGTAGCTAAAAACGGTGTCAACCTTCTGCCATTAGAATTAATACAACGTCAAGAAAAGCAATTGAAATTTATGTTGCTGTCTGTACGTGTCCAATACGAGCAACAAACTAATAACGCCTTCCCTTTAGAATAATATGCGTCATTGCAAATGTCACGACAAATGCCGCTGTAAAAATAATCAGCATTGCATTAAAAAATTACTTCTATCGAATGCGGTACAATCTTGTAGAGCGTCTCAAATTCGCTGTCTTTACCTTCCGTCTTCTGATTAAATTCGTTGACGGCGATTTTGACGATATGACGTTCCGGCTGTGCAAGAATCAAAGTTTGCTCTGCAATAAACCAATGATTAATTCCCTTAACCACTTGACTGCCAACGTACAGCAACGGCTTATATCCTGCACCGACAATTCCGCCTTCAATCGCTACCCACGCGGACGCGGCTTTTTGCGGCATCGACGTTAAGCCTTTAAACTCTTCAAGTTGAATTCCACCTAACATTTTTTTATCCTCCATTTAAACATAAATTAAATTTAATTGAACTGCCTGAAGTGCCGCATACATTTTTACAAGTTCCAACAATCGGCGGCGCGTAGAATCTGAAATGTGTAAATCACTACACGTTTTGCGATAATCTTCAGACCGATACCGCCTTTTTGCCACTTCAAGACGGCAGTCATTAGACGTTGCACAATATCTGTAAGTTTTATCTATCACTTCAAGCCAACGTTCGGGATACTCTATTATTTCGCCGTCATTTATCACTACCGATTTTAATGGAGTCAAATTTGCTACTGCCTGCATTGCCGTTGGGTCAGATATCCCACCTGTGTTTATCAACTTCAGTGTCCCGCTTGATATCCCGATGGTGAGCCGTGCGCGATAAACTGCATCACGTATCTCTTTTTCACGATAAAAAATGAAATCTATCTTTCTCATATAAGAATCACGCGACCTAGACTGCCTTTGACTCATCGGATTGCAACTCCAAAACTTATTACAGTACTGCAGAGAAACAAAAACGGCGAGAGAATTTTCTCTCGCTTAATTTTATCATCTACTTCTAAAATCTATTCTCATTTTTCGGAATTTGAAAAAATCTTTTCGATTTTCTTTTCAGCAATCTTAAAAAATATTGACAGCAGACGGTAATATTTAGCAGGGCTAATGCCCATCGTAATGCAGGTGTAAATGTAAAATTCTTTTTTACGAAAACGCCTACTTGCGACTTCCGCTATCTGTAACTTTTCTTCTTTCGCGGCTTTGTAGGTTTCAATGATAACTTTCAGCCAACGTTCGGGACTGCCTATTGTGGAGTCAGCCATTTTTTTTTCATTGGAAAAAATATAATCCAAAAATTTGTTGTTCTGTTTGAATCTGCCCATTACATCGCCAACAATCTCATTAACACCAGTACATGTAACAAAACGTGTGTAACTGCAACTAAAAATTTCTCTACCTTCTCAAAAGGCTTAAACACCCTGTCCAGTAAACCAATAAATTCCGGCGAAGATTTACAAAACACACTACCAAATACTGCAATCAATGTAGCGCCTACAAGTATCGCGACATTTATTGACCAAATTGTAAGCAACACATTCATTCCATTGTCGAACAATTCTTGCATGATAATTTACTCCTCAAAATCTTTCGGCAAGTGATAAGTAATTTGCCAGCCGAAAATTTCGGTTTTACGCTTTGAAAAAAAATATCTGATATACTTTGTAGTATAAAATTCTGACTTTGACAGATACTCCGTTGCCGTT
>CAJOKY010000284.1 GCA_905235425.1 uncultured Selenomonadaceae bacterium | reverse complement strand
ACACAATTCGCTATGAAAATCTTACTCCTGCGCCGCGCGTCACGAATCGCGATAAAGTGGAGTTGTACGGTAAAAGCGGGCTTGCCGTTGAGAGTAATGATTATCTCCTGAATAAACCGAAAAGCGGCGTTATAACCTGCGCGGAAAATGCCAAGTATGAAGAAGTCGGCAACGAAGATTTTTATATTTGCAGACTTTCAAAAAACGGCGAAGATTTTTTCTTCACCAAGTACAAAAAGGGCGGCAAGTTTGAATACTTCGGCACTGCAAAAAATCACGTTAAAGCCAATGAAAAAAATTACCTTGCCGAAATTATCGAAGGCAAAAGCTACGGCGATGCCGATATGTCACGCCTTCTCAACGCCATTTTGCCGAATGAAATTAAAAGCGCCGAGCAAAATAAATATCGGTTTATTGCGGCGGGAAATTTAGAAAATAATTTGTCGTACGAAGATTACCGCACTGACAATGACGGCGTCACTGAAGTTGTACGCTACTATTTTGCAGGTGACAAATTGGTAAAAATTGCGTCCGCGTCATACAGCAAAAATGTTGACGGCAAGATTGACGGTCGCCGTTGCATTATTAAGATTAATGAATTTTCCGCAGTTCCGCAGAGGGATTTACTGAATATTCCTGCCGGCGTTAAAGACGATACAAAGCGCGAAAAAATTTCTTAAGGCGGTGTGAAAATGAAAAATTTTTTAGCAGTTTTAATCGCTGTAATGTTTTTTTCAATCGGTATTGCAAGTGCCGCTCGCGCAGATAATCCCACTTGCGTATTGATGAAGTTCACTGACGACACGCGCTACGACACGATTAACTCTGCGGCTAGACTTTCGGATTTGGTTTTGGAAAAAATGGTAGCCAGTAAAAAATTTAATTTAAAAGAATTTGAGCCTATTGATGAAAATTTTGAACGGCGTCTTTATGACGAGAAGGTTGACGCGTTCACCAAATTTGACGCGGCGGTATCTTCAGATAACTACAATGAATTTTTTGAAGGCGACGGCTTTAAAGAGACTAAGGCGCAGAGTATTACAACGGCAAATGTCGGACAATATTTGACGCCGGAAATCACTGCGGAAATTGGAAAAAATCATGGGGCGGAATACCTTGTGCAGGGGACAATTATAAATCTCGGTACCGGTGCATGGATGAATGAAGATTTAGAAGTAATTTCCGGCGTTGTAGCGGGATTGGCGGCGGCGTATGCGTCTTATGCGTCAAATATTGTAAGCGGCAGTTTAGGTGATGTTATGGGCGGCATTGGCGGCGTAAACGTGACAATTAAGGGTATCGGCGTTCAATGTGACATACGCATTATAAAGGCGTCTACCGGCGAAGTCGTATGGAGTAAGCGCGTATTGGGCATTGGTGAAAGTCAAATGATAAGCGTCGGCATGATAACTTTCGGTCACTCAAATTTAAGCGACGCGCTTTATTCAAAGGCTATGAATAAGGCGGCGGATAAAATTGTTGACACGTTGCTTGCTGATATGAAAACAGATTCGCTTTTTGTGAGGTAATGGGTATGTTTAGAATTTTTTTGACGGCGATTATTTTTAGTCTGATTATATGCAATTCTGCGGCGGCTAAATTTCAAGAAATGCCGACCGTTGCTGTAATGAATTTCGGTAATCTCAGCAATGCGGCAGGTGATATTAACACTGACAATGTAGGTTTTGCGGTATCAGATTATATTGTACAAGCGCTTTTAGAAAGTGGAAAATTTAGAATTATGGATATAGAGCATTTGTCAGACATTTTAGCAGAAAATAATTTGGATATAACGGGAATTATTCCGCCGAGTAAAGCAAAGAAAATTGGCGAAATTTTAGGCGTTCGCTACATTATTTACGGCAATGTCAATGACGTGAACAGCGATACCTTGACGTTGGAAGTTATTTCTAACGGTGCTGACGTTCACACGGTCAAGGCGATTATCATTGCGCGAATGATGGACGTTGAGACCGGCGAAATTATCACGGCGGCTCGTGGCGAAGGCAAATCTAAAAGTTCCAAAGTTAAACTTAGTGCGCCAAATGTCGCCTACTTGACAATCGGAACGGCTAAAGTTTCGCAAGTCAGCGTTCACAATGCCATTAATAAGGCGGCGTATTCTATGGTTGACTTGCTTATTAAACGTCTTGAAGAATATTAAAGGAGTTGGTGTGTTGAAAATCGTGATTGAAATTATTCAGATTATTATAACCGGCACTGTTATTGTGACAAATATTATTGCAAATTTCATTTTCAATATTGAAGATGTGACAAATTTTAAAGGAGGTGGTGCGTATGCTTGCGGGTATTTAGGCGCGTCAATCGTGTTGTAGTTTAGAAAGGAGTTTGGTAAATGATTGCTAAGAGCAAGATTTTCGTAGCATTGGCGTTTGTCTTCACGCTGCTTTTTTCGTCGACAACGGCATTTGCCGGTACCGGCGGCAGTACCAACAGCGTAACGATAAATGTCAGTACCGGCGGTTCCGGTCTTTTTAAACCGTACATTGTTTTGAATCAAAATAAAGCCAAAGCAAGTTTCAGAAAATTTAACAAAGATGTTGAAGGAACTGCTTACGGGCATTATCAAGTAGTTGTGAATAAAGACGGACGGCAAGTGAATAGCTTTAAATGGACAAACGGTTCAACAAAAATTAAATTGGATAAAAATGCCAACTACACTATAAACATATCTTATATAGCAGGAAATCCTCTCCTTGAATATTCAAGCGGCATTTACCATTTTAATCATTGGATTGAGCAACCGCAGTGGCGAGTATCGAAAGAAAGTAAGATTGAAA
>CAJOKY010000283.1 GCA_905235425.1 uncultured Selenomonadaceae bacterium | reverse complement strand
AAGAAAAAGTAAGCAAAAAGAAACAGTTGCGCTCACTCGCGTCCTGCGAGCCCGCGCAACGGCGCACGTCCTTGTGCGCCTCTCCTACTGCAACGTTATAAAAATTTGAAACGATTATGTTATTCAACACTATCTACTAACCGCTGATTTATAGATTTATAGACTTCCAAATATTTTTCGGCAACGCTTTCAATGTAAAATTTCTTCGCCGCATCGGCTACGCGCTCCGATATCTTTTTATAGGCTTCTTCGTCATTGGCAAGCTCTGTCAAAATTTCTGCCAAATATTTAATCGGCACTTTATCATTTTTATCAAGCGAAAAAACAATTCCTGCTGATTCGCCTGTTTTAGTCTTTAACATTTCAGCAGATTCGCCTAAATCCGAACAAACTACGGGACGCCCGCTGAAAAAGCTGTCGATGATCATAAGTGGAAAACTTTCGCCCAAAAATTCACTAGGCAACAATCCGATATCAGCCGCTGACAAATAAGAGCGTACATTGCTTTTAAAGCCGGTTAAATGCACAAATTCCGGCACGTGACCTTTAAGCTTGTCGTACATTTCGCCGCTGCCTACCAATACTAAATCTATTCTGCGCGGACTTTTTTCATTGGCAAGTGTCACGGCGTCAATGGCGGACTGCCAGCCTTTTTCGGGAATGGCGCGGCTTACGGTACAGCAGACAAAGGCGTCCTGAGGAATATTTAATTCACTGCGCGGAATGGGATGTATGTTTGAAGGTTCAAGACCGTTGCCAATCTTGTGGAAAATTTTATCAGGCGTCCAATCGTGATTTATGAAAGGTTGCAAATTCTTTTCGGCAATGTAAATGAAGGCGTCGACAGAATTTTTCACGCGGTTAAGCAGGTTGACCAAATGCACTTCCGCCGTTGCCTCGTACATGCCGTGAAGTGTCACGACGTGGTGCAGGGCGGGATTTTTTTCAGCAACGTAGCTTACAGCCTCGTCAACAGAACCGTGATGCGAATGAATCACGTCAATTTTAAATTCGTCAACAACTTCTGCCAGTCCGTCGGTTTTACCTAAACGCAGTAAAGGCACGTCACCGTGCAACTTTTTCCTAATTTCGGGAAGTTCCTCACTCATCTGAAAATCTATCACCGTGACGGGATAACCTCTGTGGCTGTATTCATTGGCAAGAATCAGCGGAAAAGTTTCACCGCCGCCGATACTCAATGCAAAGACGCACATTAAAATATTCGGCTTGCGACGTACGCCCAAAATTTTATTCACGTCAAAATATTTTTTAAGCTCTTCGATATTGGTACCGCCGTAGTAGCTGAAAAAATGATCCTCCAACTGCGCGAAGTGCTTTTCATGTACCTCAGGCGTAACGTGATAATTTTCAGCGACAAATTCGGCAAGGCGTTGATGCTCCTCGTAATAGCGCGGCTCTTTTTGAATTTTAAGCGACGTACTTTTTTTGTGTACGCGATAAAAATTCGTAGCCGCCGCCGTGTAGTATACGCAACCGCCTTTTATGATATCAAGGTAGAAAAGCCAATCGCCGCAAAGTTTCATATCCTGCCACATTTCACGAACTTTTTCACGAATACAAAACGGTTTACGAAATACGACACTGCTGACATTGGGAATGATATTTTTCACGCCAAAACCGCGTTCAACCAATTCAGCGGCTGTCACGGCAAAATTTTTACTCCAGTCAAAATCTTTTATGTCGGCTAAGTATTCATCCGTCGAAAAAGTTTTAACGCCGTCCTGCATAAAATCAGACCGTGCAAAGGCAAGCTGTACCGCGTCATCGGTGAAGGCGTCAACCAGCGATTCCAAAAAATTTTCCGCGCTGTAGTCGTCTGACTCGGCTATCCAAATTAAACTGCCTTTCGCCGCATTAATGCCGCGTTGCCATTGTATGAATGCGCCGCCGGAATTTTTGTCGTTAAAAATCCTGCGCGTGTTATCTTTATGCAGTTCGTAAAATTTATTTAAAATATCGCGGCTGTCATCGGTCGACGCGTCGTCAAGCAGAATCACTTCAAAATTTTTGTACGTCTGATTATAAATCGTCTCAAGGCGTTGACGCAGGTATTGAGCGTGATTGTAATTCGGCACAATGACGCTTACAAGACCGGTGAATTTAGATTTAGACAACTTCCATAACTTCACGCCGCCGGAATTTTTAGCTTTAGACGTGGACAGTTTTAACAGCGCTGACTTAGCCGCCGCCTTTGTGGGAAGTAAAATTTTTTCGTGCACTGCAGGCAATTTCTCTTCAACGACATTTTCCGCCTTTCGTACGAACTTTTTAAATTTTGGATTGGTAAATGTGCGGTAGACTTTCAACTTTAAATTTACGTCGCTGTTATCAGTGTCATCGCCTTCATCAGTCGGTTTATCGTGCGAAAACACCTTTCGTACCAATGAACCTACGCCGCGCAGAGGAGCCGTGACTTTCCAAGAGGTGGAACTTAAAAGCGTATGTGTCAATTTTTCCAGTTCGTGATTCTGCGCCAAAAGTGTAGTAATTTTTTCTTCGCGTGCGTCAAGTTGCCTTTCATATTCGGTAAGCTGATTTTCGTATTCGGCAAGCTGTGAATTACGTGCGGCAATTTGCCTTTCCAATTCGTTGCTTTCATCAATCAAAGTTTGATTAGCGTGCTCCAACTCGTCATTGTAGCGGCTTATGATATTGTTGACGTTTTCAAGCTCGGAAACCTGTTCACTAAGATTTTTCACATTTCTTTTCAGCGTGGCATTGTATTCTGAAATATTTTTATTGACGTTCTGCAGATTTTTATTTTGATTGCTTAAGACAGTA
>CAJOKY010000282.1 GCA_905235425.1 uncultured Selenomonadaceae bacterium | reverse complement strand
TGCATCTATTACCAAAAAAGCCGCATTTGCATTTGTCGCACCACTTATTATATTTTTCAAAAATTCTTTATGACCGGGCGCATCAATTATCAAATAATCGCTTGCAGGCGTCGAAAATTTAAGTTGCGTCGTGTCGATGGTAATTCCCTGCTGACGTTTTACGCAAATGCGTCAAGCAAATATGCAAATTCAAAATTCTTGCCTGTTTCATCTGCAATGCGCTGAACTTTATCAACCACGCCTTGCAGTAAACATTTTGCATCATACAGCAGCCGACCTATAATCGTGCTTTTTCCGTGATCTACATGACCGAAAAAAACCATTTTTATTTCGCTCATAAACACACCTCACATATAACCTTCGCGCCGAAGTTTTTGGAGTTGGTATAGGCAGGGTGAGACCTTGCCTATATTCATCTGCCTTACGAAGAGCAAGATGCGCTCGAAGGTGTTAAAGTTATCAGCAAAGAGTCGGGCAATTATCGCATAAAAAAATTACGATTCGCAAAGGACGACCACACGATTTTCATTTACAACAACTTCATCACTGTGAAAAATATTCCGCCACGCAATTTTGACTACGTTGTCAACGGCAGGAGTCCACTTGAATGGATAATCGACCGTTATCAAGTGAAAACCAAATCTGCAAGGGGCATTGAAAATAATCCAAATGATTGGTGCACGGAACATAATCAGCCTGATTACATTTTGAAATTGATTTTGAGTTCGATAATAGTCAGCCTTAATACACTTGACACTGTAGAAAATTTGACGACGATTGACTGGTGAACTACTCCCGTCTAAAGAGAAAAAAGCTTCCTGAATCATCGATGCCAATTCCCTTAGTCTCATTGCCTCTCATACGGGCTTTATTTTCCGTAGTGAAAAAAAGAGGGGGAAAAGTTTCTATAATACCAAGCGTAGATATAACGCTTTACCAGCTCCTTGAAGTGATGTCGTGCCATTGCTTGTGACTTTGTTCAAATGAGCGTAATGCATCTTCATGACGATTCATAATCCTTAAAGTTTTTTGTAAAATCTCAGCTTTTGATTTACCTCCAATGATATTGAACATATTTTTACAACGTTCATTAAATAAAGGCAAAAATACAAGATTTTCTGCTAGCCTTTCTGTGATAAGCTGTTTAAGAAAAACTTCAGATTAAAGCAGGAGGAGTAAAATGAAACTTTTCATAGCGGAAAAACTATCGTTGGCAAGGTTGTAAACCGCAGGTGTAGGTAATGGCTACAAAACAATCAGAGCAAAAATTTTAAATCCCCATACGACAGTTGAAGAGCTTGAAAAAACCTATCGGGAATTCGTACACAACCATTTCCAGTTACATTCACGCTTTTCAGAAAAAATTTTTCAAAAAAAAACTTTGACATTCATAACAACGCAGTATACAATTTACAAGAAATGTTTTTAACGCGGTGGTTTAACGCCTAACTTTGAATAAATCTTAGGCGAACGATAAAGAAATAGGAAAGGGAAAGGGAATCAAAAAAGCCACCGCGTCTGGAAAACGTCGGTGGACTCGCTCCGTATATACGCACTTTTTCTAACTGCATTACGAGCATTATACAGCAGGACGAAAAATTTCATCAAGAGGTTCAAAAAATTGTAAGGGAAAGTCATTCACGCGGGAGTTCGTGTTGTTGGTATCATTTTCAGCTGCATATTTGAATGTAGATTTTCTCTAGGATGCAGGGGAGGGATATTTTGAAAGAAAAATGAAAGTCGTTTTGATTTTTTTGAAAGTTGGATTGAATTTTTTTGGGGAAAGAAAATGTACTTGGTATTATAGAAATGGTTTGTTCACTTGAGTCTTTAGGAGCTCTTGGCAGAAAGATACCAAATGCGCCAACTCATGCAAAATCAATCGAAGATAAAACCAAAAACAGATTTCGCTTGCCTGCATTGTCGCCACTCTATATGGTTTACTCAGAATCACAAGGAACTGACATGCTTTTTCCGCTTGATGAATCTGGTGAGTTGGACGCAATAGTAAAAGACATCTATAAACATGTGCGATGGGATTTTTCTTCTGAGCAAGCATGATTAGCTAAATTGACTGCCAGAAAAATTTTAGAAAATATCGTTGAGACAATGGAGCAACATTCTGCTATATGTCACGTAGAGTATATCAATCATGAAAAGGCATTTGCCAAACACGGCGGCTGTATTTTTTATGTTCATCATTTGCTTCAATGGGCTAAAAACGCCCCCAAAATTTTTCCAAGCCGCTGATAAGTACAAAGGAGTCGGCAATCGCCGCTACATGGAAATTGCATTTGCCTTGCCCAATGAATTGAAAACGGTAGAGCAATATCGCCAAATTATTGACACTTTCATTGCAAAACATTTGAGCAACCATTATTATGCCTACGCGATTCACAATAAAATCGGAGTAATGTCAGACAGGCAACATCATCCCCACTTTCACATTATGTTTCCTTAACGAATGATTGATGACATAGAACAAGAGAAGGAAAGAGCCGCTTGTAACTTTTTCAAGTACCCTACTCGGAAGAAAAAAGATGGTTCGGAGCTGTCTTTTGAAGAACGCCAGAAACATGATGCACCGAAAAATCGCAACTGGTCGGATAAAAATTGTCTGTCCGTTCCATTCGCGTTGACTATAGAACATTACAGGCGCCGAAGGAAGAAGTAGAGAAAAACGGCGATAATTTCCTTGCCAGATTTTTTAGTCGTGTGCCGGAAGAATATGTCGGCAGCATTTACTGCAAAGAAGACGACGCCCCCAAAATTGAACAACTGAAGGAATTTCGCGACCTACGCAACCAACATTTCGATTTAGTTATGAAATTGTACGCTATCGCTAAGGCAAAGGATGAATTAGAAACTAAAGACGCAGTTTAACTTGCCGCCACCAACGCTAAGAATTTTATCGACTCGCAAGAATTTATTTCGCAAAAATTTCTTTCACAATATCAGCAGGAGCTAAAAACTAAAATGTTCACAGAAGTCGCGGAGGTGAATAAATGGAATCGCGTCATTATTTCTTATCACGATGCCCAAGAGCAAGCCAAACTCGAATACATGACAAAAATCAGAACGCGAATTATGGCAAAGATATTTTGAAACACTCGCGCAGAAGAAACAGTTGGAAGAATTTTTGCAACTCCTTAAAAACCCTGACGAAAAATATAAGGACGATTTAAAAGCTTATAACGACCTTGTAGCTGGCATTAACTCTAAAATTTTTTCTCTGTTATCAGCCGAGAGGTTGATGAAAAAATCCGTCGCCGAGATTCAAAATCGCCTTGATTCTCCCGCTTGCAAGAAAAATATTCTCCGCGTCACGCATCAGATTATTCAGGTTAACCTTTACGCGAAAAAAATGTTAAGGAGCGAGAGTGATAATCTTGCCCGCGCCGTCAACGCGCTATTGGTATGGCAAAAAATATCTTCGTGAACGACGAATTAAAAAGACTACGCGCCACTATTCGCCAGTATAAAAAAAACGAGCAACGGCTTGCTCAAAATATTTTTTCCTTCCATCAACGCGAAAACATTTTCCCAAATCACGACTGGTCAGCGTTTTCCTGTTCCATTTTCGCTCAGGAAAAATATCTGCTCGCCAAGCAAATGACATTAATCGAATTGGAAAAAGTGCTAACAGACACGTCTTTTTTTCGCCGAATTTTTAAGATTATTGCTACTGTAGGATTGACATTTCTCCCTGCAAAATATAAAACCATTTTAAACGCGCTAATTTAAGGAGAAATGCCGTATGATTCGATATTATGTGCGAGTTTCGTCAATGGAACAAAAAGTAGACCGACAGCTTATAGCTTATGATAAAGCTGATATTATCTACATAGACAAGATGACAGGGAAAAACCGTGAACGTCCAGAACTTCAACGTATGTTGAAAGAATTGCAACCGAATGATGTTGTTGTAGTGAAATCGTTGGATAGATTGTCGTCAAAAAGTACAAGAGATATGCTTGAATTGGTAGACACGATAAAGTCGAAGAGTGCGTTTTGGAAAATCTTGGATATGAAGGTAGACACGAATACGCTGCTGGGATAATTTTTTATGATGGTAGTGGCAGCATTGGCGCAAATTGAGCAACAGACGATTAGAGAAAGAACACTTGAAGGTATAGCAATAACGAAAGTGGAAGGAAAATTTGTCGGCAGAAAAAATGGATCGATAACATTAAAAGGAGACGCGCTCAAAAGATTCATCTATTTTTACAAACTGGGAATGAACAAAAATAAATTGTTGAAAGAATTTGGAGTACCGCGTTCAACGATATATAGATGGATAGCAACGTTGAAAGAGCGCAAATTGATAAAATCAGGAAGAGGTTGTGCCTATGGATTTAAAGGAAGAAGTTGAAGAAAATAAATTGAAGGCGCGACGCAAAGGAAAAGATTCAATTTTCTTGAATTTGTTTCACATACCTCGATATACAGTAGAATTGGTGAAAGCGTTGCATCCCGAATTAAATATCGTAGAAAAAGATGTAGAAAAGGTG
>CAJOKY010000281.1 GCA_905235425.1 uncultured Selenomonadaceae bacterium | reverse complement strand
TGAACTTTCATCACCATGTGACGCCCGCGCAGTTTGCAAACGGTCTTGTAATAAATCTTCTTCGCGCTGTACAACAGAGACATGGTACATTAACGCCGCGATTTGATCTTGTATAGCCGCCTCCATTTCTTCAAACATTGCCAACGCCTCAATTTTATATTCGACTAAGGGGTTGCGTTGCCCGTACGCGCGCAGGTTAATTCCTTCGCGGAGCATATCCATATGGTCTAAATGTTCCATCCACTTATTGTCGACGACACGCAACATAATAACTTTTTCCAATTCGCGCATAACGTCTTCGCCGTAAATTTCTTCGCGGTCTTTGTAATTTTCAGCGGCAAGATTTTCTAAGTACTCTTTCAACTCGTCGCGGCTTAACTTTTCAAGCTCCTCTTTATCCAAATCGCCTTCAACCGCATAAATTTTCTCGGCGTCTTTAATCAGCTCGTCAAGTTGCCATTCTTCAGGATAAAGCTTTTCGTCGGCGTACTGATTCAATTCCTGCTTGATAATGTGGTTTACCATACCCATAATATTTTCGCGCAGATTTTCACCGTTCAAAATCTTTTTACGTTCGCTGTAAATAATTTCGCGTTGCTGATTCATTACATCATCATATTCAAGTACGTGCTTGCGAATATCAAAATTACGCGCCTCAACTTTCTTCTGCGCGTGTTCAATGGACTTTGTTATAAGCGTGTGTTCAATCGGTTCATCTTCTTCCATACCGAGCTTGTCCATAATCTTTGCAACGTTATCAGAGGCAAAGAGTCTCATCAAGTCATCTTCAAGCGAAAGGTAAAATCTTGATTCGCCGGGATCACCTTGACGACCGGAACGACCGCGTAACTGATTATCAATGCGCCGTGATTCATGCCGCTCAGTACCGATAATGAACAAGCCGCCCAATTCCGGCACGCCTTCACCCAATTTTATATCCGTACCTCGTCCTGCCATGTTCGTGGCAATGGTAACGGCGTCGCGTTGACCCGCGTCGGCAACAATTTCAGCTTCCTTTTCGTGATATTTAGCATTAAGTACGTTATGCGGAATGCCGCGCTTTTTCAAAATGGCGCTTAACTCTTCCGACTGCGTGATTGAAGTTGTACCGATTAATACCGGCTGACCTTTAGCGTGAATAGCCTCAACCGCCTCACCTACCGCCTTGTACTTGGCGCGTTTATTTTTATAGACAACGTCGGGGTGATCTACGCGAGCAACCGGCATATTCGTGGGAACTACGACGACCGGCAATTTGTAGATTTTTAAAAATTCATCTTCCTCTGTCTTAGCCGTGCCCGTCATACCGGCAAGCTTGTCGTACATGCGGAAATAATTTTGAAAAGTTATCGTGGCAAGGGTTTGAGATTCGCGCTGAATTTTAACGCCTTCCTTAGCCTCAATGGCTTGGTGCAGACCGTCCGAATAACGCCTGCCTGCCATAAGTCTGCCGGTGAACTCGTCGACGATAATAATTTCATTGTCGCGTACAACATAATCGCGGTCACGTTTCATAATCGCCTTTGCACGAAGAGCGGCAGTAAAGCAATGTGACAGCTCAATATTTTCCGGCGCGTACAGATTTTGTATGCCGAGTTTCTTTTCAATTTTCGGTATAACGTCATCATTAGGCGCTACGGTTTTCTGCTTTTCGTCAACGGTGTAGTCTTCGCCTTCCTTAAGCGTTGCAACCGCCTTAGCCATAACGGCGTACATTTCGGTTGACTTTGCGCCGGGACCGGAAATTATAAGCGGCGTACGTGCCTCGTCGATTAATATTGAGTCCACCTCGTCAACAATCGCGTAATGCAAAGGACGCTGTACCATTTGTTCACTGTGTACAACCATGTTATCGCGCAGGTAGTCAAAACCAAATTCGTTATTCGTGCCAAAAGTCACGTCGCAACTGTACGAATATTTACGTTCGGGAAAATCCATATCGTGAACAATCAGACCGACGCTTAAACCTAAAAATTGATAAAGCCTGCCCATCCATGCGCTGTCACGCGTTGCAAGATAATCATTAACCGTGACAACGTGAACGCCTTTACCTTCCAGCGCGTTTAGATAAACCGGCAACGTTGCAACTAAGGTTTTACCTTCGCCGGTTTTCATTTCGGCTATCTTGCCTTCGTGCAGACAAATTCCGCCGATTAATTGCACGTCAAAATGCCGCATACCTAAAATTCTGCGCGACGCCTCGCGTGTCACTGCAAAGGCTTCCGGCAAAATATCATCAAGCGTTTCACCGTTTCTTAAGCGTTCACGAAATATTTCGGTGGAGTTTGTAAGTTTCGCGTCGGTGTATCCCTGCATCGTAGGTTCAAGAGCGTTTATTTTGTCAACGACTTTTTGCATACGTTTAATTTCTTTTTCGTTATTGTCACCGAAAAATCTTTTCAAAAATCCAAACAAGTATATTCCCCCTCAATCGGATAGAATTTTTTTCATATAAATCACGTCAGACATGGGATTTTCATAATAAGGCGCGGTTTCGACAAAGCCGAATTTTTTATACAGATGAATTGCGCTTTTCAGCGGCGTTATCGTGTCAAGCAACATTTCATGATAGCCGTCATTTTTTGCGGCAAGTAAAATCGCATTAATCAACTTACTGCCTGCGTGAAATTCTCTGTAACCTTCCAACACGAAAAGCCGTTTCATTTCGCAACGTTCAGCGTCAAATTTATGGTAGGCAACACAGCCTATAATTTTGCACAAAGTACGCGACCTTCCGGCGGACAATATTTTTTTTCTAAATCTGCCAGTTCGTCGTCGAGATGCTGAAAAGTTAAATCTCGTCCCAAAAATTTTGTGTAGGTTACTATCAAATTTTTAACGTCGTCAAGATATTTCGTACCGTCAACAATTTCAATTTCTGCCAATTTTTTAATCTCCTGCGAAATTATTTTTGTACAAGTTCACTTGTTTTAATCTGCCAATGAATATAACGTTTTCGCCCTTTCGTAACGTCGCCTAAGTCAATCGCCTGCTTGGGGCAAACGTTAATGCAGGCTAAACATTCAACGCAATTATGTTGCCACTGCGGAAAACCGGCAGGACGCGCAATATTTTTGACGGGGCAAATTTTTTCACACAAGCCGCACTTAACGCACTTCTCAACGTCGCAAATAAAATTTTTATCCAAATCTGCGCGGCGCCGTTCCCAATCGTCATGATATTTTTTGCCGGAGTTTTTACCGACTTCCCATGTATCGTGAGGTTCATTTTGAGAAATCTGCGCGGCAATTTTTTTAAGCTTTCTGTTGGCAAACCAATAGCGAATTTTAATGCGCCAATCAGCCGCCGTG
>CAJOKY010000280.1 GCA_905235425.1 uncultured Selenomonadaceae bacterium | reverse complement strand
AGAGAAAATTTAGGTTCTTGCGGAATAAAAATTTCTTCTGCCTTTTCTTCAGAAGGTGACTGTTTGGATTCGGCAGGTTTACTTTTAATCGGCATGACATCACTCCAAAATATTTTTAGAAAATTTTTTAGTGCCACCAACAATTAACCGGAATTATACCCCCCCCCTTTCGCCTTTTGTCAATAAAAACTTTTCTGCGCGTAAAGTCTGCAAAAAAATCTTGACGCGGGTAATTAAACGAATTACAATAACGCGGTAAATTTTTTGAAAATTGAATAAGTGAATCAAGTGTCGAAAGACTTAATAGGGAAGTCGGTCAAATGCCGACACGGTCACGCCACCGTAGCGGGGAGCGATTCTGCAAAAGTTATGTCACTGGGAAACTGGGAAGGCGCAGAAAAGCGAAGATCCGAAGTCGGGAGAACTGCTTGATTGACAATCGCCGCTTAACCTGCGAGTGACGGGGAGGAGATTTTTTTTGTACCGAAACTTAGGCGGGCGACGTGTAACTTTTTCGTCGTCCGTATTGTTTTGTTTGAAAAAATTTTTTTGCATTCGCGTTAAGCGGGTGCATTTTTAATTTTGGCAGAAAGAGGCGGTAGGATATTGAAAAGAATTTTAAATCGGTTGACGCAAATGTTAGTAACACTGCTCGGAGTAAGCTTTATAACTTTTTGCCTTGCGTACATTGCCCCCGGCGATCCCGTTGCCATGTTGCTTGAGTCGGCTGACACAATCGTTTCAGAAGAAGTTTTACAAAAAACGCGCGAAGAATTGGGACTTGATAAACCGTTTATCGTGCAGTATGGAAATTGGCTTGCAGGCGCGGTAACCGGCGATATGGGAATGAGTTATTCCGCGAAAAAACCTGTCACTGAAAAACTTTCTGAAGGATTTGTCGGTACACTTTTACTAGCCGCCGTGACAATAATTTTTGTGCTGATAATTTCACTGCCGCTCGGCATATGGTCGGCGGTACGACAAAATGAATGGCCCGATTACGTCGTAAGATTTTTGGCGTTTATCGGCGTCTCAATGCCAAGCTTTTGGCTGGGACTAATTTTTTTGTACATTTTCGGCTTAAAATTGGGCTGGTTCCCAATAGCAAGCTCGTCAATCACGGCAAAGGGAATTGTCCTGCCCGCGTTGACACTGGCAATTTATCAGTCAACAAAGTACGTGCGGCAAGTGCGAACGGTAATTTTGGACGAACTTCATCAAGACTACGTGACAGGCGCACGCGCGCGGGGATTGAGTGAAAGTACAATCTTATGGAAACACGTCCTGCCCAATGCCGTCCTGCCGCTGATAACTTTGTTGGGAATGTCAATCGGCTGGCTTTTAGGCGGCGTCGCTGTTATCGAAATAGTTTTTTCATGGCCTGGCATCGGCAACATGGCTGTACGCGCGATAATGATGCGCGATTATCCGCTGATTGAAGGTTTTGTACTTTGGATCGCGATTGTTTACATGCTGATAAATTTTTTGGTGGATTTGTCGTACACGTGGCTTGATCCAAAACTTAGAAAGGGTGAACAACATTGACAGAATTTATTAAGCAAAATAAATTGTTCACCTTTTACACGGCGCTTGTAATTTTGCTGGTTATAATTGCGATTTTCGCGCCGTACCTCGCACCTCAAGATCCGTATGAAGGCGATATGCGAAATGTTTTACAGCCGCCGTCGGACGAACATATTTTCGGCACGGATAAGCTGGGACGTGACACTTTCAGCAGAATAATTTGCGGTACGCAGGTTTCATTGTTTATGACAATTTGCGTTGTAATTTTGCTGGCGATTGTCGGCGGCGTTGTAGGGATTTTATCCGGCTACTTTGGCGGCAAGGTTGAAATGATTTTAATGCGCATTGCCGACATGATGCTTGCATTTCCTGGCGTTGTATTGGCGATTGCGATAGCCGGAATTTTAGGCGGCAGTATCGTAAATACGATTTTAGCGTTGCTTGCGGTAGGTTGGGCGAAGTACGCGCGACTTGTCAGAAGTTTGGTAATAAAACTTCGCTACAACGATTTTATAATCGCCGCGCAGGTCAACGGTACAAAGACGATAAATATTTTATGGCGTCACGTGTTGCCAAATATTTTGCCGATGATTGTAATAACCGGCGCGATGGATATCGGCACTATGATGATGGAAATTGCGGGACTTTCATTTTTAGGTTTCGGCGCACAAGCTCCAACGCCGGAATGGGGATTAATGCTGAACGAAGGGCGGCAGTATATTCAGACGGCGCCTTTGCTGATGATTTATCCGGGACTTGCAATTTTTATTGTCGTGGCGATTTTTAATTTATGGGGAGACGCTCTGCGCGATTTACTCGATCCGCGTCATGATTAGGGAATTAGTGAGTAGTAAATAGTGAGTAGTGAGTAGTGAAAAATACTACTTACTACCTACTACTCACTACCACAAAAGGAGATGCTTTAATTGTTCAAACTCAAAAAACTTTTCAAAAGACTCTCATTCGGACTTTGCGGCATAGCGACGGCAAGTCTTTTGCTTACCGGTTGCGGCGGCGACAGTGCAGGCGGTAATGGCGGTGATCCAACAGTTTTAAAAGTCGGCGTCACAAATTTTGCCGATACGCTTGAACCTACGCAAAATTATTTCGGTTGGGTAGTTATGCGCTACGGTCTCGGCGAATGCTTGACGAAATTTGATGAAAAAATGAATATTGTCTCTTGGCTTGCCGAATCATGGTCAACCAGCGAAGATCATTTGACGTGGACTTTTAAAATTCGCAACGGCGTGAAATTTTCAAACGGCGCCCCCTTAACTGCGGAGGCGGTGAAAAGCTCCATTGAACGCGCATTTCAAAAAAATACCCGCGCCGCTACTTTCTTTGAAT
>CAJOKY010000279.1 GCA_905235425.1 uncultured Selenomonadaceae bacterium | reverse complement strand
GCATAAACAATCGGCAGGAGGCGGCTTTTTAAATGCAAAGAAAATGCCGCTGCGTACGCACGAGAATATTTTAATCTTTTATCAGCACCTGCCGACGTACAACCCGCAATTTGTTGAAGGTAAAGCGTATTTTCGCCCTAAAACACATTTTCCGAGCGAAAATTATTCTTGTCAGATGAATTCTAAAGATGTGTATTCTGACGGACGCAGGTTTCCGCGTGACGTTTTGAAAGTTACTTTTGAAAATCACCGTGCACACCCAAAGCAAAAACCCGTTGACTTAATGGAATATCTGATTCGCACTTACACGAACGAAGGTGAATTGGTACTTGACGCTACGATAGGAAGTGGAAGTACAGCAGTTGCGGCTATCAATACCGGCAGACACTTCATAGGGTTTATAGGGTTTGAGTTAGAGAAAAGATTTTGTGACATTGCAAATGACAGAATATCAAAGGCGTTTGCAGAGAAAGGGCAAGCGCTTTTTTAGTAGGAGGTGATAGCTTGAAGTTTTGGAATAAAGCCGAAAAGACAAATGACATTTACATTTACGGCGACATAACGTCCGAAGCTTACGGCGATGCCGACGTTACGGCAAAAGGCTTTACTGACGTCTTGAAAAAATGCAAAGGCGCGGTAAATGTACACGTCAACAGCGTAGGCGGCGACGTTTTTAACGCATTGGCGATTTACAATTCGCTGAAACAGTATGAAGGCGACGTGAATATTTTCATTGACGGTATAGCGGCAAGTGCGGCGTCTTTGATAATTTGCGCAGGCGACAACGTAAAAATGGCGTCAAATGCTCTGATAATGGTGCATACTCCTTCTGTAGGTTTACTCGGCTATTACGACGCGGCAGAATTAGGCAAGATACAAAATTCCTTGATAGCCGTTGAAGGCGCGATTTTGGACACCTACAAGCAGAGGTTACCTGCAAAGTCACACGCTGATATAGCTAAAATGGTAACTGCCGAAACCTACTTGACGGCAGAAGAGGCAAAAGAATTAGGGTTTGTGGACGAAATAACGGCGTCTGTTGAAATGGAAGTCGACGACGCGAATAAGTTATTGCTTGTGAATAAATTCGAGTTGGATTGCAAGCAACTCGGAGAAAAATTTCAATCCTTGATGAAACAAAGGGGAGTTAAAACAGTGGAAAATAAAACAGTTGAAATGCCGAAGGCTGATGTTATCGACGTTAAAGCGTCAAATGACTTGATTATAAAAGACGCTATCAAGGCGGAGCGTCAACGCGTCAAAAATCTTTCTGCCTTGAAATGCGACAACGCGGCAGTCAACGCCATTTTGGACGTTGCAATTTCTGAAGGCGGCGAAGTAGCAGATGTTACAAAGTACATTGACGCCTTGAAAAATATACAAGTTCCGGCGGTAAAAAATTTGGCGTTGGAAGAAATTAAGGCGACAATTCGCGAAAATATGACAAGCGGCGCTGAAAATGTAGGCGGTTCAACCCCTGCAACGTCGCCTATGGATAAACGCGCGGCAGATGCAAAGGCGCTTGCCGACATTGCAAACAGTTTGAGAGGTGTTAAGCGTGGGTAGATTTTTTGGCACTCGTGACGGAATAAAGCGAGACGAGCTTATGGGCGGAGCGGACGGCATACCTGTTTCAATACGTAACATTGAAGTCAGCACCGATACAACGATACAGCGCGGTATGCTTTTAGCCTCTGCCACGACATTTGGCGTATTTGCGCCTGCAACGAGCAGCGACACGTCAAAAGTTTTGGTTATTGCAGAGAATGATTTTGTTGCTGATTCTGACCATACCGTGACACAGGCATTTACTTCCGGCAAGTTCAACCGCGAAAAGATTATTCTTGATGAAAGTTTGAACATTGATGATTTTGAAGTTGAATTGCGTCGACAAAACATTATTCTTACGAGTATTAAGCCGGGTACTATAAACAAGTACGATTGGCAGATTGGAAATTAATTTTGAGGATAACGGTTTTCATTTCTGCATTTGGGGGAACAAAATCTTACGTTATTTCTTGCAGACAAAAAAGTTTTTCCACACTGCTGACATTTGAATTCTTTTTGTCTATGGTGATAATTTCCTTTTTGGCGGCACTCGGCAGAACAATAGCGGTTATTACCTTTGTTTTTGGCGGTATAAGATTTACCACAAACTACGCAAATAAATTCTTTCAAAACTTTATTACAAGCCATTTGATAACCTTTTGGGCGATGAATTTTGCGATGTTCGGTTAATGTTAAAAGTTGCAAATTAGAAATATCATTATTGGTTTTGTTTTCGTCGATATGATGAACAACAAGATTTTCAACTGCACTGCCAAAATAATAATCGTAAACGGCACGATGAATACTGCAGAGATGTCTGAAGTGTCCGTCACCAACTAATGAGTAAGTAACGTTGTTAAATTTTTGATGATTCTCGTCGATGACTTCAACTTTAGGCGGCTCGGTTAAATCACGTTCCAAAACGGCAATACGGTGACGTTCAAAGTCATTTTCTGCGGCGTCCTTAAGCGTCTGCAGAGCCGCAATGACTTCAGGAGTAAACTTCATTTTTATCATCCTTTCGTTGACATTTAACCGCAGGATTGATAAAATAAAACTGAAAAATTCCTGCGGAATTGCTATTGTTGGATACGGCAATTTTACCACAGGAATTTTCGCTTTTCAATAGTGATTCGCCGAAAGGCGATTTTTTAGTTTAAAGGATGTGAAAAAAATATGGCATTAGAAATATATGATTGTACAGATACGCTAGTCTTGCTTGCGGCAATTGACATGATGGATAAACCTTCAACGTATTTGCAGAGTACATTTTTCCCAAATGTATATCCATTCTTTTATTCAACCCGAATAGCCGTTGAATATCGGAATCAAGGCAGATTGTTAGCGCCGTATGCCGTCGAAGGTTCAAAAGGGTTAAATGTTGGTCGCGGGACTTCTCAAATTATGGAATTCTCGGCACCCCAATTCGGCGTCCGCCGTGTGATAGGGCAGCGCGACGTTGAAATGCGTCAATTCGGCGAGACTCCCGTATTTTCTACACTTAAGCCGGAAGATAGGGCGCGCGCAATGCAAGCGCAAGATTTAAATGACTTGCTCGCTATGCACGCTAACCGAAAAGAAAAAATGGCGGCTGATATTCTTCAATACGGCAAAACCACAATGAAGGCATACGCAGATGACGGACGGGTTATCGAAACAGAAGAAATAGATTTTGGCTTTACGAATACTGATAATACAGATTGGACTGTTTCAACGGCTGATATTTA
>CAJOKY010000278.1 GCA_905235425.1 uncultured Selenomonadaceae bacterium | reverse complement strand
CATTTCAAAAAGGGCGGCACGATAGGGATTTAAGCGCGTCTGTTATGTTAAGAAAAGTTTGGTAAAAAACCTTTTTTTCTCCTTCGGGAGATTTTTTTTATAAAATTTTTAAATGCACTTACAAATTTGAATACAAGTTAAAATAATTGCGTGATGTCTAAAAAGTTATTTTGAAAACAAGATAGGCAGCCCCTTTTGGATATTAAAGACCGGAGCGATGTGTATAAATGTTTCAGTGAGTGGCAAGAACACGGCTTATTTGAAAAAATCTTAAATGATTTAGCAACGGAAGCAGATTTTCAAGATGTTTCTATTGTCTCAACTATAATTAAAGTAAATAAAGACGCCGGCTCTAAAAAAAGAATTACTAGAAAAACGTACATTTTATTCATCGCGCTTGCATTCTTATTTGGTTAAAATAATTATTCAACAGCTCCTGGTAACGAGATAGAAGGTTGTTTTTTTGTAGACACTTCTTCAATAAAAAATTAAATAAAAATTATATACCAAGATGTATTTGATCAGTAAATGTGTCACACTCAAATAAGGAGTTGCCCGTTCCTTCATATGATTTAAATACGGCGATTCAAATACCGATTTATATACTTACGTCCGAGAACTTGATCAACATTTCTTTGATGAGCCGTTTTGAAAATCTTGTGGATGACGTTGACTCAATTAAATATTACTCTTACTATTGGAATCATATTGTTCTGTGCTCACGTTCCTTATTGCGGGTATAGTTTTTTCCATTTTTAGGAGATGATTTTATGATTGATGTTGAAAAGGTTAAAGAAGAGTCTAAACTTCCCAAGCACCTTGATATGGAGTTGGAACTTTTAGGGATGTGTCTGCTTAAAAATGGCAAATGCATTCCTGCTATTTCCGCTATTCTTAAACCGGAAGATTTTTATTTGAACGAACATCAGCACATATTTAGCGCCATTCTCGACCTTTATGACAACGGTACGCCGCCAAATATGCCTACAATAGCAGATTGGCTTCGCCGCAAAGGATTGATTTTTAAAGGCGAAAGTGGAGAATATGTCAGCGCTTATGACAAAGTCTACGTTGATACCATTATGAATTTAGGGATTGCCGCTTTTACAGACGACTACGCCGAAAACTATGCTCATAAAATCAAAGAGGCTTCTAGGCGTCGCAAATTGGTTCGGCTTAGCAATCAAATCAAGAATAATGCCGTTGATTTGCAACAAAATTTTCAAGAACTGTTGACTTCTGCAGAAAAATCCTTTCGCGACATTTCGGGCATTGCTGATGAAATGGAAGAATTTAAGCAGCAGTTTTATTTTGACAAATTTTTTGAAAAAGATATCAGGATCACTTCTCTTTATGCGAAGAGAACTACCGGCTTTTATAACATTGACGCTCACCAAATTTTTACACCCGGACTTTATGTAATTGGCGCTACGCCAGCCGCAGGTAAAACTACCTTTTGTTGGCAACTTTTAAGCCAACTTGCAAAAAATGGCGAAATATGCATTTTTTGTTCCTATGAAATGTCCGCCTTTGAACTCTATTCAAAATCTTTAGCTCGTGAACTTTTCATCAGAGACCGCCATTCTTCACTTTCAGCCGCTGATATTAGGAGTGGCGCTCATTCCGTGCATTATGATGAAACTTTGGCGTCTTTGCTTGCAGATGAAAATGGCGTTTATCTTGTTGAACTTCGGAATAAAAACATTGATGATCTTCTACGTTTTCTTAAGCCGCGTTGCATCGATAACAAAAAATCGCCCGTTGTCTGTCTTGATTATCTTCAAATTATCCCGTCTACTTTGGATTCTTTTTCAGACAAGACACGCCTTGATAACATAGTCCACAAGCTTAAGACCTTTCAACGTGAGACCAATACTACATTTATCGTGGTTTCGTCTTTTAACCGAGTCAATTACTTTCAGCAGGTTTCTTTTGAATCTTTTAAAGAGAGCGGCAACATTGAATATACTGCCGATGTTGTCTGGGCTTTACAACTTAATGTCGCGAATCAGATTAAAACCGGCGCTTTAATTTCCGATACTCGCAAAAAATTTGACACCGCTAAAAAGCAACAACCGCGCCATATTCAGCTTAAATGCTTAAAAAATCGTCAAGGGCAGAATTATGACTGCTATTTTAACTACTATTCCGCTCATGATTATTTTGAGCCTTGTGAAGAAAAGGACTTTCAAGAAGAGCCTACTGATAAAATGGAGTTGAATATACCTAATCCTACTTCTGGATAATAAAAACGGTAGATATGCTTGTGGAAGAAATGCTCGTAACAAATATAAATGTCATCCCTTCAAACAATTTTAAAATTAAGTTTGATACACTTTATCATCAAACTTTTAAGGTTACTTTGAAAAGAGAAAAAACAGCAAGATTATAAAAGGCAGAAAAAAGGGGGAAAAGCGAATTTAGAATCTTTAACCTTACGTCTAAGAATATCACCTTAAGCGAATTTGAGCATGGTGTTCTTGACGTCTCCATCGCTGAACAGCTTGACGGAAGAAAGTTTTAAAAATCTAGCCGTCATACGTATTCATATCAATATGAATTACGCTCAAAAGAAATTGGGCTATGGCAAAGACCGTGAACAATCTTTTTTCACCGGATATCTCCTATCTCCAATTCGACATACAGAACGCAGTATTTCACTGAATCATTGGCAGTCATAACCCTGAAAACAAAGCAACTCCCCTCAAAAATGTTATTAATTTTGAGGATATGTTTCAAAATTGTAATCTTGGAAATCTCAATCGACAGCAACAAGCAAATATGAAAAATATCGTAACGAGTATCTTTCTAGGGGTTGTTGGTAAATTAAAAGTGAATGACAGAAACGGCAAGAAACACAAAATGCAAGAAACATTCAGCTAATTTGTCATAACGTGTTGCGATATG
>CAJOKY010000277.1 GCA_905235425.1 uncultured Selenomonadaceae bacterium | reverse complement strand
TTGGCGGCTTGTATTCAGCGGCAGATTGTTGACCGTTTATGCACTGTTGACAGAGGCGTCAAGGAAGATAAATTGTTTGTCCTGCGTTACACTTCCTGCCCTGCCGTACTTGTTGAAACGGCGTTTATTGATAATGTCCACGATAACGAACTTTTAGCCGAGCGTCAAGAGGATTTTGCAAGGGCGATAGCCGTTGGTATAACGGACTATGTTAAGGAGATATCAAAGTGAAGGACGATTTAGAAGAGCGCGTCATAATGACGATTGACAGCTACGAATGCAAAAATGAAACCGAGCATCGACGAATTAACGAACAACTATCAGAATTAGGCGGGGGTGGTATTATGCCGAATGAAAATAAAATCAATCCCGAGTATTACAAGGGCTCGGCAACGGCTGATTATGTTTCGGCTTTTAAGCTTGACTTTGACTTAGGCAACGTCATCAAGTATGTATCACGCGCCGGAAAAAAATATGATGAAAAGGCGATTGAAGATCTTGAAAAAGCCAAATGGTATTTGCAACACGCCATTGATAAAATTTCTAAAAATGTTGCGGACGAAGGCAAGCCAATTTGTGAAGAATAATTTTTTACTACAGACATATAAAATTAAAACCCTGCACTGTAAAAGGTGCAGGGTTTTTTTTGTTGCCTATTTTTATCACCAACCTATGACCGAATACAAAACTTATTCAAAATATCGAAATTGTAATAGATATCACGTCGCCGTTATCCTTGTACATAGCTCCGGCACCAAAATTACCTTGACTTGCAGGGCAGACTTGCCGTAAAAGTTCGCTTGTACCTTTTGCCTCGTACATTATCTTTGTTTTCTTTTCATCAATTTGTACAGTGTCGCTCGGCAAAAAATCACGTGGGTTAATTCCATTTAAATAATTGTTTTCGGCTAAAGGTTGAAGTGACACAATACTTGCTCTGCCGTCACTGCCAAAAGTAACTAAAATGCCGTCATTGTTATATCGTATATAATCATTGTCGTTACGGGCATTTTCTGTAAAGGTTTTAGCAAATTCTTCACGAGTAGCACCGATACTGGGCAAAGGGCTGATTTTTGTCGGCAGATTTTGTTTTGCAGATTCTTCAATTTTAGGAGCAGGAGATATTTTTGTTTCGACATCTTCATTGCCGCCGAAACACGAACTAAAAATTAGGCATAAAATCAGCAAACCTACCGCACCTATACAGCCCATTGAAAAATAATGATGTGAGTAAGGTTTTTGATTCGGAGTATAAGCCCCAGTGACTGTCATTTTATTTGTTGACAATTCTGCTACACGGTGCTTGATTCGCTCGGCTATTGGAACATATTTCTTATTAGAAAATCGGACTGCATAATCAAAACCTTTTGGCGGAAATGAAGAAGGCTTGTAATAAGTTGTATCGTCGCCGTTAAGCACAAAACGAATATAATTTAAGTCAAAAATTGAATCAGAAATGCCAATGTGGACGTCATTTATTTTGCTTAACGGGATTATAACGTCAGGAGTTTTTCCTCCGCGTTTGATTATAACGGCAAAAAAATTTAGTCTAATTTTGCCGTCCTGCCCGTCAATGCTGTATGATTCGTCGTATATCCCTGCGTCAATATATAAATTGTCGTCCGTGACGTTCGATATTTCTATATCGTCAAAATCATCAAAATCATCATCTAAAGGCTCTGGAAATTTCTTTTTGAACTGCCGTAAATCATCGCCTTCTAATTCATTTGAAAGTAAATCACGCAGAGCATTTTCACCGACAAAAGGCGAAAAGTATACGTCTTTGATATACGCAAAATCTTTCAGCTCATCGCTCGCCGGAGCGTCATCATCTTCATACCTGCTAAGCAGTGCAGAGACGTCCTGCCTATTCATACCGTCAATTATTTTTATGCCGAGATTAAGCGCATAATTTTTTTGGGCATCGGTAGGCTCATCAAAATTTTTTTCAACGATTTTATACGGCGGCAAAATTTCTTGCTTGATTAAATCTTTTTCGGACGGCTTGTCTTGTCGTGTAATTATGGTTACCGTGCTTTTTCTGCCGGTGTCTTTATCAAGCCCTGTTATCTTGAATTTATGCCACGTATACTGCATAAAAAATAGCCTCCTTAACGGGAGGCATTTTAAATTATGACGCTGATTTTTTTATGAAAAATTTCTACTTTTCTTGAAGTTTTTGAAATGCTAACCAGCTTTGTCGAATGATTTCTTCTGCAAAATTTTTTTAGTAGGTTTGTTATAAATGTAGTCAAGGTAGTCTTCAATCTTGGCTTTTTCCGAATCGTCAAGTTCGCGGAGTTTAGAAATAAATTCTCTTTCGTAAACGTCCAATTCAACTTTAACCAATCTACCGGCAAGCTCATCAAGTGAAACGTTAAGCGCGTCCGCTATCGCTACGGCGTTACTTAATGACGGGCTGGCTTTACCTTTGACATAATTTGACATTAACGCCGTAGAAATACCTGTTAATCTGCAGATGTCAGCTTGTGACATTCCTTTTTCTTTCAGCAATTCACTGATTCGATTTTTAAATTCCATTTCTTTCACCTACCTTTCATATTTATACTAAATATTTTTAGCAATTGTGTCAAGTTTTTTATTGACAAGCTAAAAATTTTTAGTATAATTGCCGAAAACGCTAAATATTTTTAGTAGGAGGTGAAATAAATGTTTGAAAATCTTAGAGCGGAAATGAAACGTAATAATAAAACCAACAATGATGTAGGGAAAATTTTAGGTATTTCATCCAATGCCGTAAGTTTTAAGCTTACTGGTAAAACACCATTCACACTTCACGAAATTTGGAAACTTGCTGACTTATTTAAATGTTCAATGGATTATTTAGCCGGAAGAAAATCAGATATTAATTAAATTATCAATTACCAAACAGCAGAATAGGTAACCAAATGAAAATCACAATTCTTTATTACACGGACGATGAGCCGTACACGCATGCAATCAAGTTTGAATGCCCCGATGATAAAAAGTC
>CAJOKY010000276.1 GCA_905235425.1 uncultured Selenomonadaceae bacterium | reverse complement strand
TCCGAAAGTTTTAACAATCGGATAGAGGTGTGTAGTACGCCGGAGAGTTTATCCTCTCAAATGTGTTTGTTTATATTTGACTATGACAAACGCAACTATATGATAACTGCATTTATACGTTAAATCTTGCATTGAAAATAAAAAAGACCGCCCTGTTACGGACGGTTTTTTTGTGTTGTAAATTAGCGTACAAAATTTATAATCTAAAATTAAGCACGCGGCTTGGCAAAAATCATTCTGCCTGCCGAAGTCTGCAGAGCTGATGTAACCTCCACAGAAATTGTCCTGCTTAAATATCTGTGACCGTTTTCAATGACAATCATCGTACCATCTTCAAGGTAGGCAACGCCTTGACCGGGTTCCTTGCCGTCACGTACAACTTGAACTTTCATTGTTTCGCCGGGAATTACAACCGGCTTTACGGCATTTGAAAGATCGTTTATGTTTAAAACTTCCACGCCGCGCAGTTGAGCAACCTTATTTAAATTGTAATCGTTCGTGATAATTTTGCCGCCGACCTTCTGCGCGAGACGAACAAGTTTTGAGTCAACGCCGTGAATATCTTCAAAGTCAACATTCATTACTTCAACTTCAAGCGTTTCATCTTCACGAATCTTTTGCAGAATATCAAGCCCGCGCCTTCCGCGTACACGTCTTAAGCTGTCTGACGAATCGGCAATGTATTGAAGTTCCTCCAATACAAAGACGGGAATTAAAATCTTGCCTTCCAAAAAACCGGTTTTACAAATGTCCGCAATGCGACCGTCAATTATCACGTTGGTATCAAGCAACTTGTAATTGGGATTAGCTTGATTTTCGGCTTCAAGTTTAGGTTTTTTCACCTTAACCAAACTGACTTTCGGTCTTGTAACTTCCTCAACTTCAGCGATGGGATTTTCAACAGTAGTTGTCACGTCCTCAACCTTAACCTCTGAATCTGAATCAGTTTCAACGTCATCATTTTTATTTTTTGCAAGCTTTTTAGCGGCACGTTCCATTTCGCGAGCTTTCAAAATTTCTTTAAGACGCGACATAAAATCAAATGCGCCTGTAATTTCCTTGCGCTTTTTTATAGTCAAATGTATTCCGAGATAGCCGAAAACTATACTGAAAACTATAGGAATGTAGTCACCAACAACAGGAATGCGGGAGAAGGCGTTACCCAATAAATTTGCTATTATAAGTCCCAATGCCAAACCGATCGATCCGGCAACAACGTCATTTATCGGCATTTTGCTAAGTTGCTTTTCGACAAATGAAGTAAAGTTCCGCAATTTACCGATACAAAACGGCGACACGAGCCAACCCGCAATTCCGCCTAACACTGCGCCTACGATTATACAAATTAAACTTACCAGCGGCAGACGAAAAATGCCCGTGTCCATTTGAAAAAATTCCATAGTGATAAATTCTGTCAAAAGCGGGCTTGCCCATTTAAACAGCGCACCGCCGGCTATTACCAATGTTAAAGTTATAAAAAATTTCATTACCTTATCCACAACGTTCACCTCCTGACAAAATGAAATTCTGCCAAAAAACTTTTTTCTAATATATATTCTGCCTTTTCTTTAATAGACGCCTCCTTTCATCTTTTTAGCAGTTTATCACAGTATTATGAAAAGAATATGATTTTAAATTAATGCACAAAAAAATCCGCCGAATCAAAAAATTTTTCAATTCAGCGGATGGTAGATGTTAGGTTTTAGCTGGTAGGTTTTAGCTTTTAATAATAAGCGCGATAAAAATTAAATCTTCGTCACCGATGCTTTCAATGCCGTGCGTTTCACCGTCCGCGCAGAAAGTAGTATCACCGACGCCTACTTCGTAAGTCTGGTCATTATCGGTATAAAGACCTTTACCCTGCAAAATATGATACGTTTCGCTATTGCCGTCGTGTTTATGGACGCCAAGCGACGCGCCATGCGGAATTGTGACCTTTGAAAACATTTGACAATTTTCGGTAGGCTGATTCTGCGGCAGAAGGTAGGTTATCTGAACTTCGCCCTTGCCTCCGGCGCGATTCATAGATTTAATGGTTTTACTTTCTATAACCGGCATTTAATTTCACTATCCTTTGCTCTAAAATTTTTTTCAAGAATACCATTTAGAAATTGCATTGTCAAGAAACTAAAAAACGCGATAAACCGCCGTAAAAGTGGAAATCGCGTAATTTTTATAAAAAAATTCGTGGATAAATTTTTAACGTTTCGAGAATTGGGAGGCTTTTCTTGCCTTCTTGAGACCGTACTTGCGACGTTCCTTTTCGCGAGGATCACGCGTAACGAAACCGGCTTTTTTCAGTGCGGGGCGAAGATCTGAATTTAACTCCATAAGCGCACGAGTAATTCCGTGACGAATAGCGCCTGCCTGTCCTGAAGTACCGCCGCCTTTAACGCTTGCAACAACGTCGTACTTGTCATTCATTTCAGTCAATACCAAAGGTTGACGAACAATAAGCTCCAACGTCTTAAGACCAAAATATTCTTCCATAGCACGACCGTTAATTGTAACTTTGCCGTCGCCGGGAATTAAACGAACACGCGCTATTGAACTTTTACGGCGTCCTGTACCGTAGTAACTTACATTATCCATAATTTTTCACCTCAATTTCAATGACGCGGTTCGATTTTTACTTCTTCAGGTTTTTGTCCTGCATGCGGATGATTCGCACCTGCAAAGACGTGAAGTTTTCTAAACAAATCGGCACCAAGTTTATTTTTAGGCAACATTCCCTTGACTGCGTGTTCAATTACACGTTCAGGGAATTTTTTCATCCATTCGCCTGCAGTAGCGTACTTGCCGCCGCCGGGATAGCCCGTGTGGTGGAAGTAGACTTTTTTGCGAAGTTTTTTACCCGTAAACACAGCCTTTGCCGCATTAATCACTATTACATAATCACCGGTATCAACGTGCGGAGTAAATTCCGGTTTATTTTTACCGCGCAAAATTTTTGCAACTTCCGCCGCGAGACGCCCGACAACTTGACCTTCAGCGTCG
>CAJOKY010000275.1 GCA_905235425.1 uncultured Selenomonadaceae bacterium | reverse complement strand
ATTCTTCATCTGTCCAATCTTCTAACTTCTTCAAAATTTTTCCCTCTCAACTGAATGTTATATTATTCGTTACGTAAACATTAAATTCGTAGCCCGGCTCTACCGTTACGGTGTTTGGGATATTCGACTCCTCTTTCATCAAGCTTGATGTCGAATTTATCAAATTCGCTACCGCTCCTTGTGCCGCAATTTGCCCTGCCGTGTACGTGTTGCTGTTTGTTGAAACATTTCCCGCCGCCACTGAACCAAGTGCCGCTATCGCTGAACCTACTGCGCCTGCAGAAATTTTTGCGCCCGTATGGCGATTTACTTTTCCCGATATTCCCGCATAACCCTCACCGTCTACCGCTATCAAATTATCTTCTATCGTCCAACAACCGCCGTTCGGAAAAACTAATTGCGTAAAATTTATTTGAACTCGTCCGTTTGACACTGACTTTTTTTCATATGCTCCCATTAACTTACTACCCTGCGGTATCAATAATTTTGTTCCCGTCGACGTGTCGTATACATCTGTCAAAATTTGTGCCGTCACTTGCCCTTCTACGTCCGTGTTTATTCCCGTCAACAATCTCACGGGAATAATTGTCCCGACTCCAAGCGTTGCATCATTCGGCGCTGTATATTCCAATTTATTTTGTGATACTTCAACTTTTTTTGATTCGCTTAAATTTTGCTCTGCGTCGTCTGCCAATTTAAATGAAATTGCCGATTTGTACTTGCCTTTTGTTTCTTGTAAAGTCATTTTATCTCTTACTGGTAAAGGTTCAACGTTTTCTACAGGTAACTCCGGTACTTGTCTTATCTGCGGCATACTCGGAAAATTATTTCGCGGTATTTCGGGAATTTCTTGAACCGGTACCGGCTTTGATTGCACAATCGGCGAAGGTTCGGGTTTAGGTTTTTCGTCGATGTGCTCCGTTGCTTGCCTTCTCAATTCATCTTCTCTTGCCTTATTCATTGCCACCAACGTTTCATAATCACTCGGCAATTCATTCTTGGGCTTTTTGGCACTTGCTATTTCAGATTCCGTTGCTATCGGTATTGTTTCTATTTTTTCTTCCTCTTCATCACTACCGCTTGACGCAAAAATTAACGCCAGTACAAATACGGTGATGAAAAAAATTGCTATTCCTTTCACTACCTCTCGACGAAACCCGAATACTTTGTCGGGCTGTCCTTCGTTTATTGAATAACTTCCTATTTCTTCTTCCGAGTCAACGCCTTCGATCCGCGACTTCTTGACGAATTTTTTCTGCAGATATTGAACCAGCGTTTTCAGCTTTTCCAAATTTTTCACCTCGATTTATCTTTTGCGCTTGATTTTTATGATTTCCTTATCTGAAATTCGCATTTCGATTTCATCTGCGATTCTGTCCAAAATGTAGCTGTTATCGGAAATTTTGTAATTCGCCATCTGTATATCTTTCTTTCCCTGCTCTTTAAGAAACAGACTCGGAAGGCGTTTTGGTAACTTTTCAAACTTCAAAAAAGTTTTTTCGCCGTCATCAAATACTGCTACCGGTTTGTACGATGATTCGCCCTTGATTTTATATTCAAAATTCAACGTCTCCACCGTGCCGTTTATTCGATTAAAAATATTTTCTTCGCCGGACTGATGATTTATTTCCGCACTTTCTTCAAGACCGTAATTCCACGTCACCATTGGGTTGTACCAATCGCTTGTATTCAGGATTATCTGATAACTGCGCTTATTCGTCGCTATTATCATATTTGTTGTGTTCGTATCCACTGTCGGCTTAATGTAAAGATGTGCCACGCCGTTTATCGTCGCTTTTTCTACCGCCCAAGCACTTGTATCACCACCGCCCACAAACGTTATTTTCTCATCTTTTTTCAGTGCCAAATCCGTTAAATAACCCACTCTACAATAAATTTTGTACAACTGATTCGGCGCATACTGAAAAATCACCATTGAATTTTCTTGGCTGTTCGCTCCGTCCTGCGTGTAACTTATCTTTCGCGTTCCACTCGGATTAACCAATCCCGACGTTTTTTGCGTTGTAAATTCCGCGTTTTTGGCAAGGTCTGCTGCCAATGCGTCACAAGGATTCATCAGCAAAGCCGTGACTGCCATTGCCGCTACCACTTTTTGAAATTTTTTTACCTTCATTTTATTTTTCCACCTTTCTTTATCTGCCGACATTTGTTGTAGATTCGGTATTTACCGCCGACGCGTCTTTTGACCATGAAAAATCGCTTATGTACATTCCCAGCGGATTTATCAATAATTGCGATTCGTCGTCACTTTTTATTTGCTGTATCGTAAAAATCCCGCTGTACGGCGTTACCTTTTTTTCGCCCGTCCCTATTGTAAAAACTTCTTCGTTCCAACGTATTTGGTATGAATGTCCGCCTTCCATTGCCAAGATTGTTGAGATATTTATTTGCACCGTCTGATGTCCAAATTTTTCTGTTGTTTTCTCACTCTTCAACATTGTTTGCAATTTCAATGCCGCATTCTTCGTCAAAAATCCGTATGCCGTTTCTAAATTTTCTTTGTATACCACAGGGTCTAGCGGCATTTCTCTCGTATTTTTCAAAAACTTAGAGAGAAAATATTTATACACTTCTTCCGTTGGCTGATAATGCGAACTTTCCTCTACCGTACCGACATTACGAACCGCACCCGTTGTCGTATCTACTTCTACAATGTACGGCATCACGTTTGCACTTAGCGACTTATACACCAGCCCGACCGTCATAATCATTACCACTGCCAACAATCCGACCAACAAGCGGCGCAAATTATAATTTTGTACGATGATTTCTCCTTCGCGTTCATCCCATTTTCTAGCCGCTCTTGCCGCTGGACTTTCCGGCTCATAGTCCGTAAACTTTTCCGGCTTACTGAACAAATTTTTTATATTCATCTACGTCATCATCTCACTTTTTCAAATGTGCCCATTATGGGCAATGCCATTAACTTAACGAAAAGGGAAAAAAATTTTATGATAGTCCTGAAAGGACTGTTATAAAATGAATCCC
>CAJOKY010000274.1 GCA_905235425.1 uncultured Selenomonadaceae bacterium | reverse complement strand
ATTTTGCATAGGAATTCGCCCATATTCCGTCTGCCACGAAATATAATCGGTGACGGGCGTCCCGTCGGCTTGAGCAATCAAAAAGCCGTGCATTTCGTTAGATACGCAGAGACAAACATCACCACGGGATTTTTGCAGGAGTTCGGAAAAAATATCTTGAACAAGCGGAATTAAACGCCGAATTTGATTTTCTCCAAACGGACTTTGCCGAAGTATTTTCTTAATTTGTTCGCCATTATCGTTAAAAAGTGCCGCTTTGACGAAACTGGCACCGCAATCAAGCGTTATAAAATTCATTTGTGTCCCTCAGATATTCCTCAAACAATTTGTAGGTACTGTCATTTAATTTCATCGGGTGAATAATTAAATGGCTCGGATTATCCAACAGAGCAAAGCTTAATTGACCATTTTTAAATTTTTTGTCGGTTTTTATCAGCTCAAACAATTTTTCGGGCTGCTCAATAACAATTTCTTCGACAATAAAATTCTTTCTTATGAGCGATTTAATGTCCAGATAAATTTCTTTCGACAGCAAACCTTCTTTAAAGGCGAGGAAATTTGCGACGTCAATGCCCCAAATAACGCCTTTACCGTGAGGAATTTTATTGTTTGTGTACGCCTCAAGCGCGTGCCCGAAAGTGTGTCCGTAATTCAACACGCGACGAAGATCAGATTCAAATTCATCTGCCTCAATTATTTTCTTTTTTTCAAGCAAACCGCGGTGAATATATTCGGCAATGCTTTGACAGGGGATATATTTTCCTTCAGATTTGAGCTTTTCATAAAATTTCGGGTCGCTCGTCAACGAAAACTTAAGCAATTCTCCCCAGCCGTTAATATAATCCTCTTCGGTCAGCGTATTGAGAAAATTAACATCAATAAAAATTCTTTTCGGCGGATAAAAGACGCCTATTTGATTTTTTACGTTGCGAAAATTTATTCCGCATTTACCGCCAATGCACGAATCGCACATGGATAGTAAAGTCGTCGGGAAAAAATACCAATCAACATTTCTCAAAAACAAATTAGCCGCAAGTGTGGTGACGTCCTGAGTAATTCCGCCGCCGAAGCAAATAACCTTCCAATCCTTTTTGAGCCCAATATCCTGCATGAAAGATACAATTTCCATGACGGTTGTCATATTTTTTTTGTGTTCATCCGCGTCCATGAAGAAAATTTTATCGGAATCAACGCCGATGAATTTTTCTGCGTAGAGAGTGTGCACTTTTCTGTCAATGATCAAGAGAACTTTTGAATCGAAGGATTTCAATGTCACAGAAAAATCCTCGACAAAATCGACCTCGTAATCATAGAGATTTGATTTAATTTTTATCGCGTCCATAAATTCAACTCCTTTTTAACGCACGGAGAATCCGCCATCTATAATGATTTTCTGTCCGGTCACGTAAGTATTGTTGTCGCTGCCAAGGAAGTACACAATTTCGGCAATTTCTTCCGGTTGCGCCAACCGCCCGGCAGGAATGTCTTCAGCAAGGGTTTTTAGTGCAGGGGGGGGGTTATTTTTGAGTGTGAGTTCCGTGAGCACAAAGCCGGGACAAACCGTGTTCACCAAAATATTGTGCGGTGCCAACTCCAAAGCAAGAGTGTTGGTTATCCCGTGCAGACCGTTCTTCGTGGCACTGTAGATGGCTCGACCGGGCTTTGAAACGACTGCCCAAACAGAGCCGATATTGACGATACGACCGTACTTGCGTTGTTTCATTTGACCGACAAAACCGCGAAGCAAACGAATCGGAGAAATTAAATTCGTCGCGAACATTTTATCAAGCTCATCGTCCGTAACATCTTCGATAAGATTTATGTCGTTCACGCCGGCATTGTTGATGATAACGTCGATTTTTTCCTCTTTGTTGCGGGCGATGAAGTCGTCGACGGAATCACTGTCAAGGAGGTTTAATTCCGCGCGCGTCGGGAAAATTACCTTAAATCCGGCTTTCTGATAACGCGCAACAATTGCCTTGCCAATGCCACGCGAGCCGCCTGTAATCAATGCGCAATTCATTTTGAATTCCCCCACCGCATATTTTCCGCCAATTCCTCTTCCGGCAAAAACGGCGACATATTCTCCAGCGTGGCGGATACCATGGTTCCGTCGGGCAGTTTCTTCGCCGCCACCTTAGGCTCAAAGTTTTGTTCCGTGTCGACGAAAACTTCACAGACGAACGGTGCCTCTTGAGCCAATATCCTGTCGAGTTCCTGCGGCATTTTCTGATTGTCGTCGATTCTGTAGTAAGGCAACTCGTACGCGGGAATTAATTTTTCAAGTTTCGGGAAGCCCAAATCGCCGCTGTCGACGCCTATGCCGACCTTCGGGTCCTCGAAGTAAGCAGACTGCGTTTGCCGGATTGAGTGATAGCCATTGTTGTTTACCACGAAAATTTTTATCGGCAGGCGGTGATAAGAAATTGTCTCCAGCTCCTGAATGTTCATCTGCAAACTGCCGTCGCCGGTTACGTTTATAATCTCGCGCTTGCCGGAAGAGACGCAAGCTCCAATCGCGGCGGGCAAGTCATATCCCATAGACGCGACACCGGAATTCATTATGAACCGCTGATCTTTTTTTATCACGTAGGCCTGACCGCCGGCGACGCACGCCGAACCGTTCCCGACGACTGTAATTTGCCCTTCGGGAAGTTTACTGCTCAAAGTCTTGATGAAAGCATAGACGTTCACCTTGCCGACTTGCTTAATTTGTCGCTCTTGGATAACGGGATATTTTCTCTTCCAGTTGCGGCAACACTCAAGCCAGCTTTCGTTGCGGAAGAGTTTCCCGTCCGGTAAAGCGGCGTCCAGTTTTTCGAGCAGGTCCTTAGCGTCCGCCCACACAGGCATTTCAACGTGCAGCGTCGGCTTGCGCAATTCGTTCTCGTCGATGTCGTTGGCAATTACAAAAGCATTGCGCGCCCACGTCGAATAATTGTAACCTACCTGCCGAATGCTCAGCCGGTTGCCCACGGATAAAACCAAGTCGCTGTTTTGAACGGCAAAATTTCC
>CAJOKY010000273.1 GCA_905235425.1 uncultured Selenomonadaceae bacterium | reverse complement strand
GTACAAGCCGCTTTTGATTATTCGTCCGCAACCGGCGCAGGGGCGGCCGGTCGAGATGGTTCTGCCGTCTGAGGCTCCTCTTCTTACCATGTTATTTAAATCGTCGGGCATTCCGACAGATTTTCCTTACCTCCTCCGCACTCCAAAACTTTTCGCAATTTAAAATTATACTGTTCAATCAAGCGCATTGCAACAAGCCGAGCAAAATTTGTTTTATGAGGAACTAGGAACTAGGAACTAGGGACTAGAGAAAAATAAAAACTAGTTCCTAGTTCCTAGTTCCTGATTCCTAGTTCCTAATCTGACCACTTATTTTGTATGGAAAACTTGTTTAGCCAACAGGAGAATCGACACGGCAGATTTCGCATCAAAAATTTTTCCGCTCTCTACCATTTGCAGGGCGGCAGTCAGCGGAATCTTAACCACGTTGATAAATTCGTCAGAATCGGGATGAATTTTACCGGGCGTCAAGTCACTGGCGGCGTAAAGATGAATATATTCGTTCGTGAAACCGACTGTCGTGGCAATCGTCGTGAGCTTCCAAAGTTTTCCGGCAGTATAGCCCGTTTCCTCGCTCAATTCGCGGCGTGCACATTCGATTGGGTCTTCGCCGACTTTGTCCAACTTTCCGGCGGGCACCTCAAGCGTAACGGCACCAACGGGATAGCGGAACTGGCGCACCAAAATTATTTGATTGTCCGGTAGCAGCGGGATAATCGAGGACGCGCCGGGGTGTTTAATCCATTCGCGGACGGCGCGGTGACCGTTGGGCAGTTCAACTTCGTCCTTGTACACGTGGAGCAACACGCCGTCAAAAACTGCCTCGCCGGAAATTTTTTTCTCAATCAAATTTTTATCGTCGTTATCAATCAACATGTGAATCGCTCCTTTGCTGAATACTGCGCAATAATATATCAGACCGCGCACCGTTAATCAATCGCCGCGAACGATTAGTATGCCGTGCTTGACCGGTTCATCATTAGCGGCGGCGGCAAGTGTCGTGGTAAAAATTTTTTCGTCGGGATAGGACAGCCTCGCGCATATCGTCACGGAAGAATTTTCTCGCCAACCACACTCAAGCAAAAGTTTTGCAATCGTCGCGGAATTCCATTCGGCGTCGGTGAGCAGTCCCAAAATTTTCCCCGCTGAAAATTCCAACGTCGTCCGCGCAGGTTGTCGACCGTGGAAACTCGCAAGTGTCGCGTCATGCCACGGTAGCGCAAGTTTGGCGAAAGCTAATTGCATTGCGCTAATCGACGGAATGACTTCGATTATTTCGGGCGGGAATTTTTTTCGTAGTAAGTCCAGCAATGAATAATAGCCTGGGTCGCCGCTAACCATAACCACGACGTCGCCGAATGAAATTTTTTCGCGAATGAAATCAATCGGCGCGTCAAGGTTTTTGGTTATTGCGCAGGTGCTTTGATTTTCTGTCGCGAACTCTGACAGCGCACGCCGACCACCGACGAGAAATTTTGCGCCACGAATTTTTTTCTGCGCGGCGGGCGTGATATAATTTTCGCCACCGGGACCGATACCCGCCACGATAATTTTGTTGAGCATTTTCATCACCTCGACGCTATTATAGTAGTTAAGCAGGGACGAGGAAACCGGTTCCTAAAAGAAAGGAGTTTGCTAACTGTAGTCTAAAACGTTGACATTCATAGACAAAAATTATAAAATACGCCTATGAATACTTACAAGCCGTGCGAGTTCGCCAAAAAATTGAACGTGTCAGTTAAGACACTGCAAAGATGGGACAATGCGGGGATATTAAAAGCACGAAGAAGCCCGACAGGAAGGAGATATTACACAGAAGCTCAATATTTTGAGTATATGGGTCAACCGATAAAACAAGAAAATCGAAGTGTGATAATTTACGCAAGAGTTTCATCATCGAAACAAAAGGACGATTTAAAAAATCAAGTAACATTCTTAAGAGAATACGCCAATGCAAAGGGAATCATAGTAGACGAAGTATTAACGGATATTGGCAGTGGATTGGATTTTAAGCGTAAAAAGTGGAACGAATTGTTAATGCGTGCTCAAAACAAAGAAGTCAGCCAAATATTGGTAGCGCACAAAGACAGATTTATAAGATTTGGTTTTGAGTGGTATCAACAATGGCTCGGTCAATATGGCGTGGAAATAGAGGTAGTCAATAACGAAGAATTAAGTCCTGAAAAAGAAATTGTGGAAGATTTAATCAGCGTGATACACGTCTTTTCGTGCAGGATATACGGGCTGAGGAAATACGAAGGCAAGATAAAAAAGGACGAAGAACTATGTTAAAAGCACACAAAACAGAAATCTTGCCAAATGTGAAACAAGCCTTGAAAATCCGCCGGACGCTGGGGATATGCCGCTATTTGTACAACCTTTATTTGGCGAGCAACTTTGAAGTATATGAGACGCTGGGAAAAGGATTCTTTGTAACGGCGTTCACTTTCGACAAATACGTCAATCACGTGGTCAAGAAGGAATTGCCGTGGATAGACGACTGCGGAGCTAAGGCAAGAAAACAATCTTTAATGAATGCCGAGCATGCTTTTAAAAACTTTATGCAGGGCAAGGCGAATCGTCCAAGGCTCAAGAAAAAACGTCAGCAGAAAGTCAAAGCTTACTTCCCGAAAAATGGCAAAGGCGACTGGACAATTTGGCGACATAAGTTACAAATCCCGACGATAGGGACAGTGAAGCTAAAGGAAAAAGGTTATTTGCCGACGAAAGCAAAAATCCGTAGCGGCACAATCTCCCATAAAGCTGGTCGCTATTATGTGTCTGTGCTGGTCGAATTGCCGGAATCGGAATCGGCTAAACCACAAGGTGAGGGAATCGGCATTGACTTGGGCATTAAAGAACTGGCTACAATCTCAAATGGCGCAGTCAAAGCGAATATCAACAAGACAGCGCGTGTGACAAAATTAACTAAGAAGCTTAAACGTGAGCAGAGGCGTTTGAGCCGAAAATATGAATTCAGAAAGAAACGAGGTGAAAAAACTGCTACTTACTCTGCAAACATAGAAAAACAAGTG
>CAJOKY010000272.1 GCA_905235425.1 uncultured Selenomonadaceae bacterium | reverse complement strand
ATTATCATTACTGTAGTTGTTATTGTAATTTGTAGATCCATTACCGCCGAAAACTTCCGGCTCATCCGAATAAACCGGCGGGGCTTCGTGCTTAGACAAAATTAAATCGACGCTTGCTCCTACGTCAACATTTGTATCAGGCGCAGGAATTTGACTAAGCACCGTACCTTCTGCTTGTTCACTGGCGCGGTAGGTGACTGAACCTACATGCAAGCCGCGTTCCTCAATACCGGCGCGCGCAGATTCATAACTGCCGCCGTAAACATCAGGCACATAAGTTTTTTCAGATTGTGACTCTTGCGCAGGCTTGTCATTATATTCCGGCTCATGAACTTTTTCTGCAATAATTTCGCCGCCTTTAGCTACGGTTAAATCGACATTTTGTCCGCGATTAATCTTTGTACCCGGCGCGGGATCATGCGACAAAACTTTATCGGCAGGTTCATTGTAATCATCTTTTTGATAAATCGTGCCGACTTTTAAGCCGATTTTATGAATGCGTTCAGTTGCCGCAGTTTTAGACAAGCCGACAAGATCCGGCATATCGATAGTTTCGCCGCCCTTGCTTACGTAAATGGTAACCAGTCTTTCAGCTTTTACATTACGTCCCGGATCGGGGTCTTGCGAAACAACTTCGCCCGGCGGTACATTGGCGTCATACGTTTCAGCAATGTTGACGCGCAGATTTCCGTTTTCCAAAATTTGCCGCGCCAATGTCATCTGCTTGCCTATAACGTTGGGAACGGCAACTAAATCACTTTCACTAATTAAATTTCCATACGCCATAAAACTACCGGCACTTACGCCGATTAAAAGCAACAAAAAAAATGCTATTGCAAAGTATTTGAAAGTGGAAGATTTTTTTTCAGGCGGAGGCTCATCTTCGTCGTCTTTATCGGTATTGACAGGGGTATTGACTTTGACGGCAGGTTTTTTGGCAGGCGGCGCAGAAGGCTTTACGCGCGGCAAAAATTGTGTAGCGTCGGGGTCATTGGCTCGCGTCAGATTAAGGCTTGCCTTGACGTTTATCAGTGCTTGAATTAATTCCATGCCGTCGGGACGAAGTTCGGGATTTTTGCACATTGCACGAAGTACTATTGCCTCAAGCATAGGCGGTATTTCTTCGCGCAGGACATTCGGCGGCACAGGCTCTTCCTCAACGTGTTTCATTGCGATTGTTACAACGTTGTCACCGTTAAACGGCAGGTGATTTGTCAGCATTTCATACATTACGACGCCTAAAGAATAAATATCTGATTTAGGCGTTATCGCGCCGCCTTGCGCCTGTTCCGGTGAAAAGTACCGCACTGAACCTACAACGTTGCCGCTGTATGTCATGGTTGATTCGGTAACTGCGCGGGCAATGCCGAAGTCTGCAATTTTCGCGTGACCGTCACTTGTCATTAAAATATTATGCGGCTTTATGTCGCAGTGAACAATATTATTGCTGTGCGCATGACAAAGACCGCTTGCAATATCGCACGCAATATTGACGGCGGTTAAAATGTCCAAAGGTCCTTCTTCACGGATTTTATCTTTCAGCGTGTTGCTCGGCACATACTCCATAACAATGTAATGATCAATGCCGTCAGTGCCTACGTCGTAAATGTTTACTATATTGGGATGAGAAAGTTTACCTGCCGCCTTCGCCTCTCGGTGAAACTTTTCTACAAATTCCACGTCGGAGCGAAATTCGGCGTGAAGAATTTTTACCGCAACGGGACGATCAAGCAACTTGTCACGCGCAAGATAAACCTCCGCCATGCCGCCGCTACCCAATTTTTCTTCAAGTATGTACCTGCCGCTTAAAATTCGCTGTTCCATATAATCACTTTCTTTGCGAATATAAATAACGGTCAACTTGCCATACTGACAACTATGGCGGTAACGTTATCATGTCCGCCGTTATCCAGCGCGGCTTGTATCAATTTTTCGGCGGGATTATCACTTGTCAACAAAATTTTTTCTATGTCGGCATCTTCAACCATATTCGTCAAGCCGTCCGTGCAAAGTAAAAATACTTCGTCGCCGTCAACATTAAAACTGCCGGTCTCAACTTCAATATCAACCATTGCGCCTACTGCTTGCGTTAAAATATTTTTCATGGGGTGAACTTTTGCTTGCTCCGGCGTAAGTTCGCCGCGTCTTACCAATTCTTCCACGTATGAATGATCTGTCGTAATTTGCTCTAACGAGGAATTATTTTTTAGACGATAAAGCCTGCTGTCTCCTACATGTGCAAAGTACGCTTGATTATTGTAAAGGTGCAAAATCGTCGCGGTAGTTCCCATACCTTTCAGCGCGGGATTTTTATAAACTTCATTTAAAATGGCGGCACTTGCTTTTAATATTGACTTCGCCAAAATTTTTTCGTCAAGCGGCTCCGGAATTGGCGCTAAAAATTTTTTCACCGTGTCGATTAATATTCCGCTGGCAACTTCACCTGCCGCCGCGCCGCCCATACCGTCCGCCGCAACAAATATGTTGGGGTCTGTAACAAGCAGAGAATCTTCATTATTTTTACGCACTTTGCCGACGTTCGTGCATTGATATACTTTCACAAAAAAACTTCCTTTCAGTTAGCAATTAGCAGTTAGCGGTTAGCAAATAGCTATTAGCCTTTAATTAATAGCTAACAGCTAACAGCTAACAGCTAATAGCTAATAGCTATCATAAAACTTTGTAAGTCAAAATCGTATTGCCGATAGAAATTTTGTCGCCGTTTTTCAATACGTGGCGATTTATTTTTTTCTTATTAACAAATGTACCATTCAAACTTTCCGCGTCATTTAAAACGTGTCTGTGGCGTTCGTAGGAAATATAGGCGTGAACTCTTGAGGCGTTTTCATCTTCCAAAATGAAATCGTTCGTTTCCTTCCTGCCGAGATAAACCTGCCTTTCGCCCAGTACAAGCTCCGCCGTCGTCGAATCGGTTATAACTGCCAAATCGTATGAAGTAACTTTGGGCGCGGCAGTTCGCATTGACGCAAGAATTTTGGTTTTGTCGGCAACAATCGTCTTGGCGTTGTTTGATTCAAGATTTTCAAGAAGTGTTTGTGACAGTACGTCATTTTC
>CAJOKY010000271.1 GCA_905235425.1 uncultured Selenomonadaceae bacterium | reverse complement strand
GCTAGGTAGGAGTTAAAAAGACGGCGCGGATGTACCTGAGCTGCGTACGATAACGCCGAAATTACCGTAACCTCGTGCGGACGTGAAAGCTTAAATTACGAAAAAGTAAGCGAACAACAGCCGCGCCATGTTTTCTTTTTGTTACTTTTTCTTTACGCTAAAGAAAAAGTAAATCAATGCGCCAAAAGAAAGTAGTTACACTTAAGTTAAAGTAAAAATTTTTTATCGAAGTTTGGAATTTATATTGACGAATTATTTTGCAATGTTGGTAATAATACTTCTAGCCGTTTCAAACATTTTCGCAATACCTTCGGGATTTTTGCCGCCTGCCTGCGCCATATCGGGACGACCGCCGCCGCCGCCATTGATAAATTTTGAAATTTCCTTAACGATTTTACCCGCATGAATGCCGAGTGCTACAGCTTTTTTATCAGCCTTGACTACGAGATTAACTTTGCCGTCATTAACCGCCGCCAAAACTACAACGCCGGTATCCAGTTTATCAAGCAGGAAGTCGGCACCGTTACGCAATTCATCCATATCACGCGCCTGTGCTATGCCGGACAAAAATTTCAACGCGCCAATTTCTTCAACGCCCATTAAAAGTTTCTGCGCTTCAGCTCTTTCCCTGACGGCGTGAACTTCGTCAAGTTGCTTTTTCAAGGCTTTATCTTCAGCAAGAATTTTTTCAACCTGCGCGGGTAAATCTTCTGCGCGGACTTTTAATAAGCTTGACGCGGAATTTAAAAGTTGCGTTTGGTGATTGGCATCTTGAATAGCCGCGCGACCGGTTATCGCCTCAATACGCCGTACGCCTGCCGCTACGCCGCCTTCGCTGACAATTTTAAATCTGCCTATTTGACCGACGTTTTTAACGTGCGAGCCGCCGCAAAGTTCGCAACTGAAATTTTCAACACTGACAACGCGTACAATATCGCCGTACTTTTCGCCGAACAATGCCATTGCGCCGAGTTTTTTTGCGTCGTCGATATTCATTTGATTTATCTCAACGTCAACCGCTTTTAAAATCTCTTCATTAACCATTTCTTCAACTTCCGCCAACTGCGCGGCAGTGACAGGTTCAAAGTTGGAGAAGTCAAAGCGAAGACGTTCCGGCGTGACAAGTGAACCTGCTTGATGAACTTGTTGCCCTACAACTTTTCTAAGCGCGGCTTGCAGTAAGTGCGTTGCCGTATGATTCCGCGCAGATGAAAGTTTTTTGTCACGGTCGATGACAATTTTAACTGTTTCGCCAACTTTTAATTGCCCTTCCTCAACGTAACTTTCATGGTAAACCGTGCCGTCGGGGAGTTTTTTAGCGTTGCTGACTTTAATTTTGCCGACTTCGCCTAAAATTTCGCCAACGTCGCCTACCTGCCCACCGCCTTCCGCGTAGAAAGGCGTAACGTCAAGAATAATCGCCGCGTCGTAGCCGTCGTGAATCTCGTCAACAAGTTTGCCCTTATGCCAAATTGCGGCAACTTTCGACTCCGTGACATTTTCGTCAACCTTTAAATGTTTCGTGTCAATCGTTGAAAGGTCGGGAATTTCAGCCCATTCATTGGCGGCACGTGCGGCGCGGGCGCGTTTACGTTGTGCGTCCATAGCCGCGTTAAAGCCGTCTTTATCCGGCGTTAAATTATTTTCAGTCAAAATTTCTTCAGTGAGTTCGTAGGGGAAACCGTAAGTGTCGTAAAGCTTGAAAATAAATTCGCCGTTCAATTCAGATTTACCGGCAGATTTTAAATCGTCAATTTCGCGCGTCAAAAATTCCATACCTTGAGCAAGTGTCGCGGCAAATCTGTCCTCTTCAAGACGAATAACCTTTTTAATGTAGTCAATCTTCTCTTTAAGCTCTTCAAAGTCCGGCACGTCTTGATAAATTTTGTAAACGGCGGAAACCGCGCCTTCTAAAAACGCGTCTTTAATGCCGAGCATACGCCCATGACGAATAGCGCGGCGAAGAATACGACGCAACACGTAGCCACGCCCTTCGTTGGAAGGTAAAATGCCGTCCATAATCATAATTGTCATACTGCGTGCATGGTCGGCGATAACCTTAAACGAAATGTCTTTTTTCGCATCGTCGCCGTACTTCAAGCCGGAAATTTTTTCAACGTATTCAATGATTGGGAAGAGTAAATCCGTTTCAAAGTTGGTAAGCTTTTTCTGCAGGACAGAGGCAAGGCGTTCAAGTCCGCAACCGGTATCAATATTTTTATGTTCCAGCGGCTCGTACTTGCCGTCTTCAGTCTTATTGTACTGCGTAAAAACCAAATTCCAAATTTCAAGATATCTGTCACAATCGCAACCAGGCGCGCAGGTTTCCTTGCCGCAACCGCGCTCTTCGCCTAAGTCAATGTATATTTCTGAATCCGGTCCGCAAGGTCCACCCGTACCGATTTCCCAAAAATTATCTTCCATTTTGACAATGTGCGCAGGATTTAAGCCGTCCTGTTGCAACCAAATTTTTTCCGCCTCATCGTCATTGGGATAAATCGACACCCATAATTTATCTTTAGGCAGTTCGCAAATTTCGGTTAAAAATTCCCATGCCCAAGGAATTGCCTGCGATTTAAAATAATCGCCAAATGAAAAGTTGCCGAGCATTTCAAAGTAGGTATGATGCCGCGCAGTTCTGCCTACGTTTTCAATATCGCCGGTGCGTACGCAACGCTGGGAAGTTGTAACACGACGACGCGGCGGAGTTACTTTGCCGGTGAAAAATGCTTTAAACGGCGCCATACCCGCGCCAATCATTAACAATGTGGGATCATCTTTAGGAATAAGTGACGCGCTGGGCAGGCGTAAGTGTCCGTGTTTTTCAGCAAAAAAATTTAAATACGCTTCGCGCAGTTCATTACCTGTCATATATTTCAAGCTATCGCCGTTACTGAGAACTTATAAAAAGCTACAAACTTTTATGTCCCATTCCTGTTTCATCGCGTCCACTTTTGCCGAAAGCTACTCACGTTTTCTTGACGCTCCACAGGCTTGAATTCCCCGCTAACGTACGGGTACTTTGTATAAATTTGGTTTTCGTTCAGGCGCGTATATTATACAAAGAATATTTCCAAAGTCAACTTTAAAAAGCTTTCAGTAACGGCTTTCACCTCCTTATATATTTTGTATGTTTTATA
>CAJOKY010000270.1 GCA_905235425.1 uncultured Selenomonadaceae bacterium | reverse complement strand
ACTGCGCTCGGGATTTTACATCAACAACGTTCACGAGTTACCAACCGCATATCCCAACTTTTCAAAGAACCGTTGAAATTTTAGCATCATTAAAGCTTTTTAGAAACATAAAATCAGTAACGGTGTTCACCTCCTTATATTTGTTTAATTATTTTATAACTTGTTATACGTATTTCTTAGCTGTTGCAACCCTCTTACTTTAAAACTATAATTTCAATTCTGTAAAATTGTATCACTAAAAAAATAAAAAGTGGTATTCAACCGGAACACTGAAAAAATTTTTTTACAGAAAGTCTATAAGAACTTAAGTTGAAAATTTTTGATGATGTACTTGTAAAAGAAAATTATTTGTGCTATGATTCGATATATTAAGGATGAATTATTTTTTATGGAAGAAAGGATGGGTGATTATCATGGCAATGACAATAGGCGGCGTGAACAATTCGCTTACAACGTTGAACAATATCAACAGTGCCATGCAGAAGACCACGCAACAAATTGCTACGGGCTCCAATTATCCCGTCGCGAAGAACGGCAGTTCGGCGTACGCAATATTAAAGCGTATGGACAGCCACATTTCCGCAACGTCGCAATCCGCGCAGAATGTTCAAAATGCCGGCGCTATGATTAAAACCGCTGAAGGTGCTACGGCTAATACCATTACCGCGCTGTCGACAATTAAAGAATACATTATGAAGGCGGCGGACGGTGCTGTTACCAATCCTGACAGAGCCGCGTTGCAGGAAGGCGTGAACCAGCTTGTTTCGCAGATTGATGAAAATTCTCACGTAACCTACAACGGCAAGCACATTTTGGACGGTACAGAAGAAAATTCCGGCATCGCGGGTGTTATCGGCTACGAAAACTTTAATCTCGGCGATATTCGCGCAGAATCTTTAGGTTTAGTCGACAGTCAAGGCAATGTGACGCTTGACATTTCATCGCAAGACGCCGCGCAAAAATCTTTAGGCATCGTCAACAACGCGCTTGAAACTGTTCAAAACATTAATGATTCACTGAATATGTCACTTGACGGCAGCGCTATTGATGCATCTCTTGACGAGGCAACTACGCAAGGCGCGTACCTGCAACGTCTCGACTATCAAGAGGCGCTTTATAACACTATGGAAGAAAACGAAACTGCGGCGGCGTCCACTATCGGTGATACTGACATGGCAAAAGCCGCTATAGAATTAAATTCACAAAAAGTGCAGGAACAGCTTGCATTGCATGTAAACAATCTTTACAATCACAATCAAGCCAACATTATAAGTCTGATTCAGCAAGCTTGATTATTGCGGGCATAGTTCATCGGTAGAACGAGAGCTTCCCAAGCTTTAAAGGTGGGTTCGATTCCCATTGCCCGCTCCATACTGAAATTAACAAAAGGGACGCGTTGAACGTCCCCTTTTTAGTTTGTATTTCTTATAAAAAAATTTTTCCCGTAAACTAAAAAAATTTCCTTGCGGAAACCTTTTAGTATGTGGCGGAGTGGAGAGGATTTGAACCTCCGCGACCTTACGACCCTAACGATTTAGCAAACCGTCCTCTTCAGCCTCTTGAGTACCACTCCGCATTTAAACTAATATCTATTTCCCAAGACTTTGCAAGTATATCAAACCGCGTTCAAATTGTCAACAATTTTTTTGAAACCGTAAAAGCTTTTAAAATTTGGCTTTTAGTTTTATAATAAGCGCAGACTTTTTTCAAAGAGGTGAAATTTTTGCCCACTCTTAATTGGCTCGGTAAAGACAAAGTCGTAAACTACGCCGCCAAAGTCCCTGTTCACGCTCTCAATCACGCCTACAATCACGGCGGCGATACTGATAATAAAATCATTCACGGCGACAATCTCACGGCGCTTAAATCGCTCCTGCCGCTTTATGACGGCAAAATTAAATGCATTTACATAGATCCGCCATATAACACCGGCAACGAAGGCTGGGTTTATAATGACAACGTCAATTCGCCGCAGATTCAAAAATGGCTCGGGCAGGTTGTCGGCAGAGAAGGCGAAGATTTAACGCGACACGATAAGTGGCTTTGCATGATGTACCCGCGCTTAAAATTATTAAAGCAACTTTTATCAGATGACGGCGCGATTTTTATCAGCATTGACGATAACGAACAAGCTAACTTGAAATTAATATGCGATGAGATTTTCGGCATTCGGAATTTTGTAGCTACTTTTTCTTGGCGCAAACGTACCGCTAAATCTGATGTGCCGCACGGAATTTCGCAAGACTGCGAATATATTTTTTGTTATGCAAAATCTGATTTATTTCAAGGCGCCGTTAAAGGCAAGGAACGCAAATATTATGAGACGCCGGATTTTCCAAATCGCGCTTGGCGTTTTCACGATTTAACAAAGCAAACTACTGCCGCTGAACGCCCCAACAGTTTTTTCACGATAGTAAATCCAAAAAACGGCAAAGAATATCCTGCAAATCCAAATTCAACTTGGCGTGTAACTAAAGAATCTTTTAAAGAATATTACGCCGCCGACAGAATAATTTTTCCAGGCGATTATGATTTTTTAAAAATCTCAAAGCCGGTTCTGCGCTATTGGAAAGAAGACGACATTAAAAAGGCAGGAAAAAATTTTGGAAGGGTCGCGGCAAGTACCTATTTACCTGCTGAAGTTGGCATGACGCAGGACGGCACGAAAGAAATTACTGCGATTTTTGGTGAAAAAAAATTTAACTTTCCAAAACCTACAAAATTGATTCAGCACATTGTAGAAATGGCGACAGATAAAAATTCCCTCGTACTTGACGCCTTCGCAGGCAGCGGCACTACAGCTCATGCCGTACTGAATTTAAATGCGTCGGACGGCGGTAATCGGCGTTTTATTTTAATAGAAATGGAAGACTACGCCGAAACAATTACGGCTGAAAGGGTACGGCGAATTGGCGGCGCATTTGATTTTTACGAATTGGGCGAGCCGATATTTGTGGACGGTGATATAAATCCCGACGTTGACGTTGAACAAGTGCGCGAGTATGTATGGGCGACTGAAACGGCGACGGCGTACGAAAAGCCCAATGTAGAAGATTGCGCGGCATTTTTAGGTGTACACGATAACACGGCATATTATTTCTATGAAGGCATATTGGACAGTGACTTTTTGGCTACGATGCGAACGCGCGCAG
>CAJOKY010000269.1 GCA_905235425.1 uncultured Selenomonadaceae bacterium | reverse complement strand
GAAAAAACGATTTTGCTAAAAGATTTGACGGTTGCGCTTGTCGGCGACGGCGAATCAACCGTAACGGGTCAAATTAAAATGTTAAAAGCCGATATTCGCGACGAATTCCGAACTTTGAACGGCACTTTGACAGCAAACAACGAAAATATTATCCGTGAGCTCAAAGATTTTGGCAAAACTTTGGCAGAAAGCAACTCAAAAGCGTTTATCGAAGCCCTGAACGAAACGATGAAAGACTTTAACGACAAATTGACCGAGCAATTCGGCGAAAATTTCAAGCAACTGAATATCGCGGTCGGTCGCCTTCTGCAATGGCAAGAAAATTACAAGAATGTCATTGAAACCGTCACAAAAAATTTGCAGGTAACGGTCGCGAGCATCAACGCCGTAAGAATTTCCGTCGAACAAATAGAAAAATCCGCCGCATCAATGAAAAAAAGCAGCGAAGAAATTCAAAATCTGATTGTCACTGCAAACTTTTATACGCAAAAACTTCAGCAGACTTTGAGCGAAATACGAGCCGTCAGCGAAAAAACTTCGGAATCAATGCAAGATTTATCGAAAAATATTCATGATGTCGCAATCAACGCCAACAACATGACACAGAGAATTTCTGCGACAACCGCCACGGCGATAACTTCAATGCAAAATCTTTCAGATGAACTCCGCGACGAATCTTCCAAAATTATTTCGGAAACAAACGGAAAAATTACTCAAATGATGCAGACCAACGACGAAAATTTGAAAAAATCGCTTGAAACGCTCGGAAATGCCATGTTGAAAATTTCAGACAAATTCGTTGAGGACTACACGCCGCTTGTTATCGAATTGCGAAAAATTGTAGATATATCAAGGCAAGTCAGACAATCGGGCAGAGGCGGTGGCGGTCTGTTTTGAAAAAATATGACGATCATTGGATGTCAATTTCCGATATTATGTCGGGCTTGATGATAGTTTTCATGTTTATTGCGGTCGCGTTTATGATGCAAGTTCAAAATGAACAGCGGCAGAAAAACGAAATGATTTACAATTACGCCGTCATCAAAAACAAAATTTATTCGGCGTTGCTTGCGGAATTTAAGGAAGATTTGTCCAAATGGGACGCTGAAATTGACGAAAAAACTTTAACCGTCCGATTTAAGGAGCCCGATATTTTATTCAGCGTCGGTTCAGACCTGTTGACGCCGAAATTTCAAGAGATATTGAACGATTTTTTGCCGCGATATATCGCCGTGATTTCTCAAGACGAATACAAAGACTATATCGAAGAAATACGCATTGAGGGGCACACCGATCCTTTTTGGGCGGGAGCCGCGACGCGTCAGCAAGAATATTTGAACAACATGGTGCTTTCACAGTCAAGAACGCGCGCGGTTTTGAGTTATGCGGTAAATATGCCCGCCCTGCAAAACAATTTGGAATGGATAATTCAGCGTATCACCGCCAACGGTCTGTCTTCAAGCCAACCGATAATGCTTGACGGGCAAATTGACGCGAAACTTTCACGGCGCGTAGATTTCAGGATTCGCACGAAAGCCGATGAAAAAATGAATCAGCTTGCGGAGGGCATTGATTAAATGGACGCGATTAACTTTCTTGAATCCGAAGCATTTCTGCGTATAAAAAAACTCATGGGCATTTCCGATAAGTCCAACCCGGATTTTACGCTGGAAATTCCTGCAAACGATCCCAACCTTAAATTTACGGAAGACGGCTTTATTTACAAAGGTCGGCGCGTAATTTTGTATATTCGGGATCAAGCTCAATACGGCAACAACAAGACAAACGAGTATAAATTTCACATCGTTGATTGTCCAACGCTTGCCCGCAGTCGCAGAGAGAATCGCTACGGAAAATATGTTGTCTCAACCAAAACTGACGGAAAATTTTCGGTAAGACGCATAAAAAATAATCAATCCCATGAAAGCGTGGAAGAATTGCACGTTTGCAAGCATTGTCTGCAAAAATTGAACTGGAAAGGCTACAATTCGGCTGATACGGTCGACAAAAAGCTCATTTACGAAAATTTTTCCATCGAAGAGTTTTTCAGGATTATGAACGGCGACAATCAATTCTTGTTCGCCGCTGTCCCGAATGACAATGACGTAACCGCTCGACTTAATGTTTATCCGAAAAATTGGGATGACATATCGCGCAGATTAAAAGAAAAATACGGTTACATTTGTCAAGAATGCCGCAGAAAATTTTCCAATTGTAAATGTTTATTGCACGTCCACCACAAAAACGGGCTCAAGTGGGATTGCAGAGAATCAAATTTGGAAGTTTTATGCCGTGATTGTCATCAAAAGAAACATTCTCACAGAATCGGCGGATAACTGCTTGAAAAATTTAACTAGCCACCGCCCGCTTTTTCTGATATAATCGCGAAAAAATTTTGGAGAGTGATTGAAATGTTTGGTATCGGCGTGCCCGAACTGATTTTGATTCTGATAATCGGCTTGGTAGTCTTCGGTCCCGGCAAATTGCCCGGCGTCGGCAAAGCACTCGGTCAAAGTATCAAAGAGTTCAAGCAGGCTAATTCAGACGAAAAAACTGTCGACGTGACCGAACAAAAGAAACTTGACGCCGCCAAAGTCGACGCGGACAAAAAATGATTGACGACGAAAAATCCTCCGCTCAACCCGCGCAGGAAACTTCCGAACTTGACGACGGCTCAATGAGCTTGACGGAACATTTGGCTGAACTTCGCGCACGAATAATAAAATCACTGTTGGCAATAGCATTCGGCAGCGGCGTTGCGTATCTTTTCCTTGACGAAATAACAAACTATCTGACGATGCCCGTCGGCAAGCTGTATTACATGCGCCCCGGCGAGGCGTTCTTTACGTATCTGAAAATCGACATAGCGGCGGGCTTTTTAATTGCCTTGCCGATAATTTTTTATCATGCGTGGAAATTTTTTCTGCCCGCGCTGACACGCAATGAACGCGCCGTGCTGGGAATATTGGTGCCGTCGTCGGTAGTGCTTTTCTTCGCAGGGCTGGCGTTCTCATTCTTTCTGATATTGCCTGTCGCGCTGAAATTCTTCATGGGCTTCGGCGAAGAGACCGAAAATCTGCAGTCAATGTTTTCCTTCGCAAGCTACTTCGAGTTCGTGATACTGTTCGTGTTGCCGTTCGGCTTTGTGTTTGAGTTGCCGCTTGTGATAATCGTTTTGGCTAAGC
>CAJOKY010000268.1 GCA_905235425.1 uncultured Selenomonadaceae bacterium | reverse complement strand
TATTTCTAAAGAAGAATTGAAAAAATTTAAGCCTGCGCGACTTCGCAAAAAAAATTTAAAAGTTGCAAGCTAAAAAGACCGCCGCGCAGAGACACCTTGTCGAATTGAAGGCGGCGCGTGCCGAATTGGTGACGAAATATTTTAGGTAGTTGCAGGATAAAAGCTTTTTGCGCTGAAATATTTTTTGCGGAGTGATAGATTTGGACGTAAATTTTGAACTTGGCGATTTAAAATTTGTTTGGGACAGCGAAAAAGCCGAGATTAATTGGGAAAAGCACAAAGTAGTTTTTGAATTGGCAGCGCGTGTTTTTCTTGATGATTACAGATTTGATGATTATGATGAACTTCACAGTGAAGATGAAGATCGGATTAAAACAGTTGGGCGTGCCGGAAAAATTTTAGCTGTAATTTATACAGAGCGCGGTGATAGAAACAGAATTATTTCAGCACGTCAAGCAACGAAAAAGGAGGCGGAACAGTATTATGAACAATTTGACATCTGAAAAATTTCCTTACAGCAAAAAAGAACTCGAATGTTTGAAAGAACTTTCCAAAATGAAGGACGAGGATATTGACTTCAGTGACATTCCGGAAATTACTCCCGAAGAATGGAGAAAAAATTTTAAGCCTGCGCGACTTCGCCAAAAAAATGTTAAGATAGCGAGCTAAAAAGATCGCCGCGCAGAGACGCCTTGCCGAATTGAAGGCGGCGCGTGCCGAATTGGTGACGAAATATTTTAGGTAGATTGAAAAAGTTTTGGTTATGAACAATTCAGTTTTATATAAAGGCGTTTATATCAGTAAAGAACAATTTGACGAAATTAAAAATATGCGTCAACTTCCCGACGAAGAAATTGATTTTAGCGACATCCCGCCTATTTCTAAAGAAGAATTGAAAAAATTTAAGCCTGCGCGACTTCGCCAAAAAAATGTTAAGATAGCGAGCTAAAAAAGCTCGCCGCGAAGAAACACTTTGTCGAATTGGTGACAAAATTAAGGTGTTGTGGTAAAGACACTAATACTAAAATAAGAATCACAGTAATTAAAAAACCCCGAGTGCTAATCGGGGCTTTTTGCGCTTTTTAAGTGTAATGCTAACCGGTACAATTACTGAATGACAGTATCTAAGGCAATTTTAATCATATCGTTAAAATCTCTTTGGCGCTCATCGGCAGTAGCATGTTCGTTGCGTATAATATGGTCGCTGACGGTGAAAATGGCAAGCGCTTGAACCTGCGCGGCGGCGGCAAGAAGATAAAGAGCGGCAGACTCCATTTCAACAGCTAAAATACCGTGACGAATCATTTTTTCATCAAGCGTTAAGCCGTTGGAAGTGAAAGTGCCGTTGGGATCGCTGTAGTCATTGTAAAAAGTATCCGTGCAAATTACGTTGCCGACTTTAACGGGAATGTTTAATTTTTTGGCATTGTTGACAGCATTAGAAAGTAAATCATAATCGGCAAGCAGAGAAAAGTTAATCGCGCCGCCGAAAGTTTGATAAACGATAGACGAATCTGTAGACGATCCTTGAGCTATTAAAACGTCGCGCAGATTTAAGCTGTCGTGCATACCGCCGCAAGTTCCCGTACGAATCAATTTTTTTACGCCGTAAACGTGAATCAGCTCGTATACGTAAACGCTAAATGAAGGTATTCCAATGCCGGTAGCTTGAATTGAAACAGGTACGCCTTTGTACTTGCCGGTAAAGCCGAATATATTTCTAATGGAGTTGTACTGCTTAACGTCAGTCAAAAAATTTTCAGCGATAACCTTAGCGCGGAGAGGATCGCCGGGCAACAAAATTCTTTCGGCAATGTCGCCTACATCTGCGCTGTTGTGAGGTGTTGACATAATAAAACTTCCTTTCAAAGATATTTTTTTTATCCTACCATATTTTAAAATACAATTCAATTAGGCAAAAAAATAACCGTCACAAAAAATTTTTGTAGCGGTTTTATAGTTTATGTTATTATCAAACTTATGCGCCTTGCCACTGACCGGTACTGCGATTGTAATTGTACCTTTCACCGTTTGCAAGTCTGAAAATGGAGGTTACGTTTTCCGTATTTTTCAGAGTCATTTGAGAGCCGGTATTAAAGCCGATATTAATGCTGTCATTAATTGCGTTGGCATAGGTGATATCGCTTAAATTTGTGTCGTAAAGATCAATAATATCATGACCTTCATTAGAGATAACAACGTCGTTGCCTTCGTACTTGCCGACGCGGAAAGTTTCAGGACCGGAGCCGCCGATTAACGTATCAGCCGCGCCGCCGTAATAACCCCACAAAGTAGAGACGCCGCTACCGCCATAAATTACATTAGATGCGGCATTACCCATAAGCGTATTGTAGCCGGAACTTGACGCCGCGTTGATTGTATTGGCATTAACGTAATTTTGACCGCTGTCACCTGCAAGCCAAATGTTATTGCCGGAGCCGTTTACAATTATTTGACCTTGTCCGCCGGTAAAGTAAAACGTATTAATATCATTTCTGTAGCTCAAATTAGTGGAGGTATTCTGCGCGATTTTAAATCTCAAAAGGTCGCGACCATTGCCGGAAAAGAAAATTGGATCGTCGTCATAGGAGGCGCCGGGTTGAAGTTGCATATAATTTCCGTCAGCCATATTGAAAGTGATAGACGCGCTGTCACGATTTATACTGCTGTAGCTTACGCCGGAAAGTACTACAACGTCGGAATAGGAAGTGTCGCCGGTACCGAAATCAACGGCTACGTCTTTAGAACCGCCTTGATACCAAAAATAATTTCTGCGCGCACCGCCTTCAATGGTGTTTCTACCGCCACCTGCTCCCCATAAAGTTGTTACGCCGTTACCGGAAATGATTGAATTTGAACGCGTGTTGCCGGTAATGAAAAGGTTGTGATCGTTATCTTCGCCGTCAATGACACGTATCGTTGCAAAACTTCCCGACGTTACTTTGTCAAGCCAAATGTAGTCGTCGTAATTACTGCCAACTCTTAAAGTGTCGTCATGTACCGTGAGATTATTTTCTTCATCTTCTTCTTTACGGCGCCGATCTTCGTAGTCGTAATAATCATCGTCATAGTCGTAATAATCGTCATAGTAATCGTCGTAATAATCGTCGTAATAATCGTAGCTGTAGCCGAGCATGTTGTCGGCGTTTATGGTAACTTTAGATTTTTTCATTAAAGATACCTCCTTTT
>CAJOKY010000267.1 GCA_905235425.1 uncultured Selenomonadaceae bacterium | reverse complement strand
ATGTAGCGGACATGTTTTCTTTGTTACTTTCTTTTGCGCCAAAAGAAAGTAAGTATAAATCCTTACCGTTTACGGTCTATGAGAATTAATAATTAAAAAGCCGCAGATTTTGGCAACGTCGCAGTAGCAGGAGGCGCGCAGGGACGTTGCTTTTGCGTCAAAATAAAGTTAATCCATATCCCTTACCGCTTGCGGTTTATAACAATAAAAAGCCCCGTCGTAAAAATGCGGCGGGATTTTTGCTTTTATCGGCGCTTAAACTTTCACTCAATACAGTTTACATTTCAAAAAATTTGAGATAAAATTAATGTATACAATTTTGTCTTTGGAAGTGATGTTTGAAAAAAATATAAATAACAAAAAGCCCTCCGCGTGGAGGGTGAATTTTTAATCAGAAAAATATATTTTGGTGGAGGTGAAATTTTGTACTGGTTAAGTTTATTCGTAGCAGGACTTTGTGAAATATTTTGGGCAGTCGGATTAAAGATGACAGAAGGATTTTCAAAAATTCTGCCAAGCATTATAACGGTGGCGGGAATGATAGCAAGTTTTTTCTTTCTGTCAATCGCACTGAAAAAATTGCCGCTGTCCATAGTCTACGCGATATGGACGGGCATCGGTACAGCCGGAACGGTTTTATTTGGCATTTTTTATTTTCATGAGCCGACAAGTATGGCGCATTTAATTTGTGTGGCAATGATTATCTGCGGCATAATCGGCTTGAGGATTTTAACATAGTGAGTAGTGAGTAGTGAGTGGCAAGTGGTAATTGTCGGATACAAACTACCGGCTAACAGCTAAACAAAAGGAGTGAGGGATTTGGATTTTTTTCATCAATTTATTCAGCAACTGATTAACGGCGTAAGTCTCGGCAGTATTTACGCTTTAATCGCGCTGGGTTACACAATGATTTACGGCATTATAAAATTAATTAACTTCGCGCACGGCGATATTTACATGGTCGGCGCGTACATAGGATTTTTTGCAATAAGCGTCGCGGGACTGTCGATTTTGCCCGCGCTTTTAATTTCAATGGCAGTTACCGGCTGTCTAGGTATGCTCGTAGAAAAATTGGCTTATAAACCACTGCGACACGCACCGCGCATTTCACTCTTAATCACGGCAATAGGTGTATCATTTTTCCTTGAATACGCCGGTATGTACTTCGTAACACCTACGCCGCGCACATTCCCCCCAACCGGCTTGAACTTCGCCTTTGATGTAGGGGGATTTGTAGTGAACGGTCAGCAGGTTTTAATTTTCGCCATAACAATAATTTTAATGGCGCTGTTGACATATATCGTGCAAAAGACGAAATTGGGTAAAGCAATGCGTGCGGCAAGTTTTGACACGGAAACCGCGCAGTTAATGGGCATAGATTCAGACAGAGTAATTTCAATGACGTTTTGCATAGGTTCAGCACTTGCGGCGGCGGCAGGCGTATTGGTCGGCGTCTACTACAACACAATTGATCCGCTTATGGGAATTATGCCGGGCTTGAAAGCGTTCGTCGCGGCGGTACTCGGCGGCATCGGAATTTTGCCCGGCGCGGTTGTAGGCGGAATTATTTTAGGCGTCATTGAATCGTTGGTAGCGGGATTTTTATCATCGACTTTTCGTGACGCGGCGGCGTTTGCAATTTTGATTTTGGTACTTTTAATTAAACCGTCAGGACTTTTCGGCAAAAATACCAACGAAAAAGTGTAGTAGGGATTAGGGAACAGGGAACAGGGATTAGTCTAGAACCTAACAGCTAATCGCTAATCGCTAACAGCTAATCAGGGATCAGGGAATAGGGATCAGGGAGCAGTTTTCCTAAAAGCTAATCGCTAATCGCTAATCCCTAATCGCTAATGGCTAACAGCTAACCGCTAACCGCTAAAAGCTAATGGCTAACAGCTAATGGCTAATCGCTAACAGCTAAAAATCGAAAGGAAGTTTTGAATTGAATGCAATCAGAAAACGTGATTTAAAAATGTTGATATTCGGACTGATTGTCTACGCCGCATTGCAAGGAATGATAAGCGGCGGCATCATCGGTTCATTTTGGCAACTGAATATAATTTTAATCTGCGTCAACGTCATCATGGCGGTAAGCTTGAATTTAATAAACGGCTACACGGGACAATTTTCAATCGGTCACGCCGGCTTTATGGCTATCGGCGCGTACGTCGGCGTTGTGGCTACGACAAATTTTAAATTGCCGTTAATCTGCGCGTTAATACTCGGTGCAATCTGCGCGGGAGCGTTGGGCTTTTTAATCGGTCTGCCGACACTTAGACTGCGCGGAGACTACTTAGCCATTGCAACGTTGGGCTTGAGTGAAATTATTCGTATTGTCATAATGAATATTGAATACGTAGGCGGCGCGGCGGGATTCAAAGGCATTCCGCACTTAACGAATTTTACTTGGGTCTTTTTCGTCATGCTGTTTACGCTATTCTTCGTGAAAAATTACGTGAATTCGTCGCACGGACGCGCTTGTATTGCCGTAAGAGAAAATGAAATCGCGGCTGAGGCTATGGGCGTAAATACCACGCGATACAAAGTCACGGCGTTTACTATAGGCGCGGCGTTCGCAGGTATTGCCGGCTGTCTTTTCGCTCACCAATTTTATCTCATAAGCCCAAATTCTTTTAACTTCCTCGCGTCTTTCAACTACTTAATCATGGTAGTTTTGGGCGGTATGGGTTCAATAACCGGCTCAATCGCAGGCGCATTCGTCGTAACATTTTTATCGGCGGCATTGGCGTCATTTCCTGAAGTTCGTATGATAATCTACGCGCTGGCTTTAATACTGCTTATGTTCTACCGCCCGCAAGGTTTATTCGGCTACATGGAAGTTACCAACTTCGCGCCGATTAAAAAATTTTTAAATAAGGAGTGAACTTGATGAGTGAAAGTAAAAAGCCGCTCCTTAAGACAGAAGACGTTTCGGAAGTTTTCGGCGGCTTAAAGGCGGTTTCAGATTTTAATTTTTACATTAACAAGGGCGAACTCGTCGGGCTGATAGGTCCAAACGGCGCCGGTAAAACTACGATTTTTAATCTTATGACCGGCGTTTACGTACCAACTACCGGCGAAATTCTTTTGGACGGTGAATCAATCGTCGGCTTAAAACCGTACCAAATAACTCAGCGCGGCATTGCTCGTACCTTCCAAAATATTCGTCTGTTCAGTGAATTAAGCGTGCTTG
>CAJOKY010000266.1 GCA_905235425.1 uncultured Selenomonadaceae bacterium | reverse complement strand
GCCGGTAACGTCGGAATTATTTTATTTCGAGCAAAGGGAACTCTGCGTGGTAAACTTCAAAACAAAATTTAGTCGTCGAAAATTTTTCTGTAATACCTTTTCAAGTTTCTCGTAAGTTAAGCCAAAGGAAATTTGAAAGGAGCAGTAAAAATGGAAGAAAAAATTTTTAATGAAGAACTGATTAGCGAGGAGGAGCTGGATGAAATTTCCGGCGACAGAAGGTCAAATTGTATTAGACAGAGATTATTTTTTTCGTCGCGGTTTTGACACTGCCAAACACGGTGGCTTGAAAGAACTTTTTGATAAATTTGGAGTTGACGTTGAAATTTATTCGAATCGCTACAAAAAAGTCGGCTATCATTGTGACGGTCAATATTTCACGCAAAAGGTACGAATCCAAAAAGCAAATGTTTACAGAATCAATGGTCAAGTGGTCAGCAGAGACGCTACTTGGAAGCATATTAATCGCCAACTTCACTTGATATAGTAAAAATTTTCGATTTAAAGGAGAAAGAAAAATGTCAGACAAAAAAGTTGAATTCAAAGAAGAGCATATGGAAGGCGTTGCCGGTGGTTTGGGCGTCAACACCACAGTTGATACTAAGGTTAAAACTAATCGTAGCGGTAACAAAACCGATACGAAGACGGCTGATAAAAAAATAGCCAAGTTACGACCAAAGAAGGCAATGTTACGAATAGAGTTGCTGGCTCAGGCAACAAAAGCGTTCAACAAGGCGGTACAAATGCCGTCGGCAACAGCGCCGAAATTAAAATGTAGTAAGAAATTCAACCTGGCTTAAAAGTACGATAAAACTTTAAATGGCAGGTAGTAAGTATAAAACTTGCTGTCTGCAAATTTTTTTAAGGAGAAGTGACAGTGGCAACCTCAAAAAAAGAACTCTTTACTGATGATCTTGATGATGTTACGGGCGGCGCCACTACCACCAAGAATACCAACAATATCGTTGCCGGCATCAACCACAAGAGTATCCAACAGGGCAAGACCAACAACCTGAACAACAGCACAGTTCATATGGTCAACAGTATCAGCCAAGTTAATAACGTCAAAAAAATAAAGGTAATGTCAAAATCGATAAACCGGTGGTTATTGAAAACGCAGGGAGCGGCAACGTTTATCATCTTTAAGAGGAGTTTTTTATGGACAATAAACTTTTTAAAGAAATCTCAGCCGCTACCGAAAAATTTTCTAATGATGAAAAAATTTTTCAGTCTACGCAAGAATTTGATGAATACCTTAAAACTCAAGGCGTTACCGCGTCATTGGACGACGTTAAAAATGTTTTGATAGATCTTGCTAAGCAGAAACCTAAGCAGGAACTTGACTTGGAATTTTTTGAAGACATAGCGGGCGGCACACAGGTGGAAGTAAAACATAGCACGAAAAAAGTAAATATCGGAAAAACTGTTGTAATAAACGTGTGAGCGACATTATGAAAAAAATATATGCAGTAAAAAAATTTTCAAGCCGTAAACTTCCTACGGCTTTTTTATTAGGCTGTGGCATATTCGCTATAAATTTTTTAATAAATTTTAACAATCAATCGTATAATAACGGGCGGATTTAAAATCTTTATTCATAGGAGATTAACTTATATAAAATAACGATTTGCATTTTGCTTGATTTTTTTATAAAATATATATCATTTTCACAATAGTTTTGTGTCAAAAAACTATAACAGAAAGGCGGTGGCTTAAAGACATTTTTTTCACTCTTTGAAAGAGCATTTAATAAAAAGGAGGCAAGGGGCTTTATGGTATTAGCCGCACAAATTTTTATGGAAAAGAAAAAATTAACAATCACTAAACCTACCATACAGGAGGTACGTACTTTGAAATTTGACTTGCAACGTTTTGCTACAACGTGGACGCTCACTCAATCAGAGCACAGTACCAGTACCGGATTAATAACGCGAGATTATGTGCTCAGTGACGGAACTACTTCCGATAAAGTATCTGGAGATAATTCCGGCTTTACTACATCATATGCCGACATAGGCGATCTGATTGACCGCCACGCAAAAGCAGGCGATACAATTAAAATTGTCGGCGACATAGAAATCTGCCAGTCAATAAACATTACGAAAGAATTGACTTTCGACATGACCAAAGGTTCTTTGACTTCCTCAGGAACAGTTTGGGGCGCTAATTTTAAGGGCGACGCTATATTCCAAATTTACGCTGACACACTCGGACGTGCTCGGATTCCAAGCCTTACTATTAAGGGCGGTACACTGAATAACTGGAGCGCTAAAAGCGCAATTACCCTTCACTGTTATTATAAGGAAAATATGGCTATTATGCCGACGACATTGAATTTGGACGGCACTGTCATTAATACCTCTATCAACGGCATTACCGGCGACTTGACACGTAATAAACTCAATTTAACCAACGGCGCAACAATTAATGTCAACAACTCGAACGGCTACGCTATCAGTGGCGATTTCACTAGTATTACTTTGTCAGGCTCTTCGACAATCAAGGGAACTTACAAAAATGCTGTAGCGACGACTAAAACCCCCACTGATTTGTATATGTCGGATGACTCGAAAATTACAGGCACGGCAACAGGTGATGTCATTGCTATGCCTACTCAATCATCATTGAGTATGAGCGGTAATTCAGCCATTGATGTAAATTTGTCTGCAAGGCAAAATACCGATTCGGCAGTTGTAAATATCAAAAACTCGAAAGTTATTTTGGATGACAAAGCAACCATCAATGCCAAAATTAAAGATGTCACTTCTTCTACTTCTGCAACGATGAGCGGCATTATCGCAGACACGTATAGCAGAATCACTTTAAACAATGCGAGTAATTCCGTTAATATCTCATCTGACGATTTAAACGGCTCTTCCGTAAAAGCTTACACTATCAACTTGGATGAAAGCACGTTAGATTTAAATGCAGGTACAATAAGCAACCAAGCATATAATGCCGCTAACTTAACGAATGTTGCCGCTGTTTACGCCAAAGCTCGTTTGGATAACGATCAATCTACCGTAAATGTCGCCAAAGATGCAAAGATCACATTGCAAGGCTACGGCGCAGGAATTTATACTGACAGTGGAATCAATACTTTTAATATTTCCGGTAACGTTGAAGGCGGAAATGTATCAGGACGTAAGTCCGTAGGTATTTACCTTAATGATCCAAGTGCAACAGTCAACATTAAAGAAAATGCAACTGTTGCCGGCTCAGCT
>CAJOKY010000265.1 GCA_905235425.1 uncultured Selenomonadaceae bacterium | reverse complement strand
ATGCCATTTTAAACTTTGAATAGTTCGGCTGGATTAAAAAATAAGTTGCAAAAGTTTTAGCGCTATGTTAAAATTTCAGCGTGTAAGTTAGAAAAATAAAAGCTAAGTAACATAGGGATCAAAAAACCCCCGACTACCGATCGGGGGTTTTGCGCGTTTTGGGTGTAACGCTAACCACGTGGCTGGTTACCGATTAATATCTGTCCAACCAATTGCAGATGTACTTACTACAAAATTTTTTCTATAAAATTTGATATATGCCATTTTAAACTTTGAATAGTTCGGCTGGATTAAAAAATAAGTTGCAAAGCTATGTTAAAATTTCAGCGTGTAAGTTAGAAAAATAATCGAAAAACCAATCCAATCTTGTCACAGGCGCAAAAAAAGCCCCCAAGAAATCTTTGCTAGGGATTCTTGGGGGTTGCGTCTATTCAGACGCCGGAAGTTTTGGGTTCGTCACCAAAGCTTTTTGAGGAGCTAATCGAACCACTTGCAAATGTAATTACTACAAAATTTTTTTCAATACAATGCTGTACAAAGGAGGCATTTTTTTGTTTACGGAAAAGAACTTTGCCGCCGCGCTGAAGATTATGGGCTTTATCGAAAAAGAAGGCGGCATCTATGAAAAGACTTTTGCTGAAAACGTTTCAATGTCCGCTAATATGAAGACAAAAAAATTTTCTTATCCCGCGCAGCTTAAAAATCGTGACAAAAATAATTTCTTCGACAGCTCGCACAAAGAAAATTTTGTCGTATTTGAATGCGTCAATCGCCTGCTTGATAAAGGCTACAGCCCCGCAGATATTATGCTTGAAAAGGCATGGCATCTCGGTCACACGTCTAAAAGCGGTCGCGCTGATATCTGCGTTTCTCATGACGAAAAAACTTTGTTCATTATCGAATGCAAAACCGCCGGCGCTGAATATGACAAGGAATGTGAAAATTTAAAATCCGACGGCGGTCAGCTTTTTTCATACCGCCAACAGGAGCAGTCTTGTCAATGGCTGATACTTTATGCCTCCGATATTGAGAATGATAAAATAAATTTTTCTGCTGCAAGTGTAAGCTGTTACGAAGAAATTTATAAAAATGCCGATACAGTTCAAGAATTTTTTAAAATTTGGAGTGAAAATTTTCATAAACAAATTGCCGATGACGTGATTTTTCATGATGAAACCGTTGCCTACAAAATCGGCGTTAAACCCCTTCGCAATAAAAATTTAATCGAATTTGACGATACCGGCATTGTGAATAAATACGAAGAAATTTTGCGCCACAATTCCGTTACCAATAAGCAAAATGCCTTCGACGCGCTGTTGGAACTTTTTATCTGCAAGCTGGCCGACGAATCCGGCAAAAATCCCAATGACGAAGTGGACTTTCAATTTAAATTCGGCTCTGATACTTTTGAAACATTTATCGACAGACTTCAAAAACTTTATCATACCGGCATGGAAGAGTTTATGCGTATTCCTACCACATACACGCCGCTTTCTGTAGTTGAAAATCTTCTCTACCAAAACAAAGGCGAACGTCGCGAAGTTTTAGAAAATCTTTTTAAGTTAGAATTTAACAAGCTTAAATTTTATACGCCGAACATTTTTAATTTCATTAAGGTGCTTAATCGCGACATTTTTTATATGAACGGCAACATTGTCCGCGAAGTTGTCGATGAATTCAAAGGCTACAAAATTATCGGCGCTAAAAATTTACAGACGCTCGGCGATTTATTTGAGCAACTCCTTGATAAAGGATTTAAGCAGGACGAAGGGCAATTTTTCACCCCGTTGCCTATCACACGCTTTATTTGGGACTGCTTACCGCTTGAAAAAATCATTTCGCCGGAAAAAAATTTTGCTCTGCCTAAAATTATCGATTACGCTTGCGGCGCAGGTCATTTTCTCACACAGGGCTTTGAGGCGATTAACGATTTCTTTTCACGTCAAAATATTCAGCCGCCTGTATATTGGGAAGACGAAAAACTTTTCGGCGTTGAAAAAAATGACAGACTTTCTACCGTTTCTAAAATTTCTCTCTTCATGCACGGTGCTGACAAGGGAAAAATCAAGTTCGGCGACGGTTTGGAAAATTACCCCGACGAAGGCATTGACGCTGACACTTTCGATATCCTGGTTTCCAATCCGCCGTATTCGATTAAAAATTTTAAGCAGTATTGGAATGTCCAAAATAACTTTGATACCCTTGAAAAAATTTCTATAAACGGTAACGAAATTGAGACGCTTTTTGTTGAAAGAATTTCGCAACTCCTCAAGGCAGGCGGCATCGCGGCGGTTATTCTGCCCAGCTCCATTTTGAACAAAGACGGCAAAAGTTTTGTATCTGCGCGGGAATTTATATTGAAAAACTTCTATGTTCGCGCCGTTGTCGAATTTGGCAGTAAAACTTTCAGCGCTACCGGCACCAAAACCGATATCATGTTTCTTGAAAAAATTTCAGATCCGCCGCAAAAATTTCAACTCTTCGCCGATACCGTCAACGGCATTTTTTCAAGTCACTTCCACTCTGAATGGGATAACGCCGATATTTTCAACGCTTGGCTTGCAAAAATTCATGTCGACGCCGATACTTACAAAAAATTTATTCTGCGCGAAGGCGATTATACTTATTGGCAAAATGTCCCCTACTTCGCCGAATACGTCACCGCCTTTGTCAATAAATTCACCCCGCCTAAAACTCTCAAAACCGACGCCGATAAAATTACTTGGCTTAATCTGAAATTCTACGACTTCGCTCACGATATTGAACGTGAAAAAATTCAATACTTCGCGCAGGCTTACACTCAAACGACGCTGATTATTTCCGCACCGGACGATAACGCCGCGCAGGAAAAATTTCTCGGCTACGGTTGGAGCAATCGCAAGGGCGACGAAGGCATTAAAATTTCCAATGCAGGCGGCTTACTCTACGACCACGATAACCGCCGCGCTGATAATAAGCTTGCCGCCGCCGTTCGCAATGCTTTTTCCGGCGTACAAGTCACTATCCCCGCCGCGCAGGAGTATTTCTACTACCTTAACCTCGCCGATATGATTGACTTTAGCGGCATCAACTTTAATAAGATTATTAAGCTGTCAAAGAAAGTTGAAGTGACTTACAGCGGCAAATATCCTTTGAAAAAACTCGGAAATTTTATAAAACAAATTCGCGGCGTATCATACAAGCCGACAGATTTACACGAAAACTTAAATGAAAGTAGCATAATTTTATTGAGAGCAAATAATATTCGGGACGGCGAAATAAATCACGATGACGTGCAATTTGTTTCAAAAGATAAAGTATCCGAAGACCAAATTATTCGTGCAGGAGATATTTTGATGAGTGCGTCAAGCGGTAGTTTAAACCACGTTGGCAAATCGGCACTTTGTACAGAATCTGTTGTTGGTGAAACTTTTGGCGCTTTTTGCAAAATTATTCGCGTGATAAGTGGCATTTTGCCGGAATATATTTCAATTTACTTTAGTACCGATGATTATCGTGCATTTATTCGTGTGACGGCTGTGCCGGTTCAAACATAAATAATTTAAAGAATGAACATATTGATAATTTACAAATGCCCGTGCCGCCGCTTGATGAACAGCAAAAAATAGTTGAAGAGTTTCGCGCAGTTAATGAAGAAATAGACAATGCGCCGCAGTCGAAAAAAGCAGAATTGAAATTAAAGCTTGATGAATTAGTAGAAAAATATTTTCGATAATTAAGTAGAAAAGAATTTTCGGAGTGATGTATTTGGACGTAAAATTTGAACTTGGCGATTTAAAATTTGTTTGGGACAGTGAAAAAGCCGAGATTAATAGAAAAAAGCATAAAGTTATGTTTTCAATGGCAGCAAAAGTTTTTTTAGATGATTATAGAATTGATGAATATGACGAATTTCATAGTGACGACGAAAGCAGATTTAAAATTGTCGGTAAAGTTGAAAATGTTTTGGTAGTAATTTATACTGAACGTGAGGATATGACAAGAATAATTTCAGCACGACGTGCAACAAGATATGAAGAGGAGGAATATTATGAACAGTTCCGAGATTTCTAAAAAATTTCCGTACACGGAAGAAGAGCTCGCATGTCTTGAGGAACTCAAAAAAATGCGTTATGAAGAAATTGATTTAAGCGATATTCCG
>CAJOKY010000264.1 GCA_905235425.1 uncultured Selenomonadaceae bacterium | reverse complement strand
GTATGGAAACGTACACCTTTCGTTGTTTGGTACCGGACAAAAAGGTTGTAGATGAATCTGCGCGGGCGGCGCATTTTGCCGAAATATGCGGGCTTAGGCATAAGGTAGTTGACATATACCGGGAAGATATTGTAGCCGTTGCAGATGAATTGATGATGCACAAAGGCGCTCCGATTCACTCAATAGAAACGCAAATTTATATTGCCGCGCAGAAGATTTTAGAAAGTGGTTTTACAAAATTTATATTCGGCGAAAACGCAGATATAATTTTCGGCGGCATGGACGGGCTTTTGGCTAAAGATTGGCTGTTCGGCGAATTTGTAGACAGATATTCGTATGTCTTGCCGTACAAAGTTTTAAAAAATCCTCAAATGCCGCTTGCACCTTTTCAAGAATTTGAAGTCGACGGACATATTGACGGACACGATTTTTTGAATAAATATTTTAGGCAGGAGGCATTGGGAACTTATACAAATGCCTGTCAAACTGCGGGAGTTGAATTTGTTGCGCCTTATGCATTGACTTACTTGGCAGAGCCGATTGATTATGCACGAATACGCGGCGGCGAATCAAAATACCTTGTACGTGAAGCTTTCAAAAAACTTTTTCCAAATGAAAAGCCTGCACCTAAAACACCGATGCCGCGTCCTGTCAATGAATGGTTTGAAAATTGGAAAGGACCGGTACGCGCAGAATTTTTGCCGCATTGCACGGATAAAATGACCGGCAATCAAAAGTGGATGGTATATTGTCTGGAAAGATTTTTAAATCTGTTGGACGAGGTGAATCACAATGCATAAAGTCATAATTTCGCACGCCGACAATTACCGGCTTGAATCTGTTAAAGATGCGTTACAATCGGCTTTTCAAAATTTTTTAGGTTATGAAAGTTCCAATCCTTTTGGTGACGGGGGGATTGTCAAACCAGGCGATACCGTTTTCATAAAGCCGAATTGGGTAGCATCGCGTTGGCGAAAGTCTTGTCCGCACGAAGACAGTTTGTATTGCGTAATAACTCATCCGAGTGTTATTGAGGCAGTTGTAGATTATGTAGCCGTAGCGTTGGAAGGTCGCGGCAAAATTATTTTGGGCGATAACCCCTCCATTGACGCCGATTTTGAAGAATTAATGAATACAACAAAAATTCGCAGGCTTGAAGAAAAATATAAAGAATTGCTTACGATAAAAGACTTGCGACCGCTTGTTTGTGACGATTTAAAAAATTACGGCAAGAAAAATTTAATGGTTCGGCAACGCGGTGACGGCGAAGTAAAAATTAATTTGGCTGAAAAATCCCTTTTGTACGGAATAAATCCCGAGCATTTTCGCGGCGTATTTGATGAGCGTGAAGAAACCGTAATGTCACATACCGGCAACACGCAACTTTACAGCTATTCAAAAAGTTTGTACGACGCCGACGTTTATATATCAGTTCCGAAATTGAAAACGCACCAAAAAGTTGGCGTGACATTGAACTTAAAAGGTTTGGTCGGTACTGTTTCAAATAAAAATCAGCTGGTACATTGGCAGGTGGGCTACCCTGAAATACAAGGTGACGAATACCCTGACAAGGCGTCGTATCTTGCAAGTAAAACTGCTAAAGTTACTCATCGCGGCGCTTGGTACGGCAACGATACAATATGGCGAATGGTTGTGGATTTATATCTCGGCATGAAGTTAAAAAATCGCAGATACTTCAGCATTGTTGACGGGATAATGGGCGGCGAAGGACAAGGACCTTTTTGTCCGACGGCTAAATATTCCAATTCCTTAATAATAGGCGATGATTTATTGGCGGTGGATTGTACAGCCGCAAGGTACATGGGAATTAATCCGCTTAAAATAAAGTATTTGAAATATTTTTTGGAACAGAGATTCGACGGCATAAGCTTAGACGCTTTAAAAGTATTTGACGGCGATATAGAAATTAAAAATTTTTTCACGTCTGAAAACCTGTACAAAAATTTCAAAGTTCAAGATTCGTGGGAAGAGATAAAAAATTTTTGATGAAAGGAGATGATCCAAATGATTAACGACGCGCTTTTCTATGCGCCTTACGAAATTATCGGTGGTGAAAAAATTATGGCGGCTGCGGCAGCAAATCCTTTGCATGGAAGGCTTTTATTTACACTTGGCAGAATATTAGATGACTATACTTTTGATCATAAAAACGGTTATGTCTTTACTGATAATGTAGATGTATATTTGCCGGACGGAAATCTTTTCAGACCGGATTTAACTGTTGTCAAAAAAGAAAATGCAGGCATTATCAACTGGAAAAAAGCTATTTTCGGTGTACCTGATATGGTGGTTGAAGTGCTGTCAAAATCAACTCATAAAAACGATTGGACTATTAAAAAAGACGTTTACGAATCAAACGGCGTCAAAGAATATTGGATTATCGATCCTCTGGCTAAAATCGTTACGGTATTTCATTTGCGTGACGGAAAATTTCAAGTCGCCGAAGAATACCTTTACTACGACAATGAAGAATGGGCAGAGCTTACAGAGGAGGAAAAAGCTAAGGCAATGTTTGAAATAAAAGTTTCTATTTTCGACGATTGTATTGTAAATGTAAATGATATTTTTGGTTGGATAACTTTTTGAAAAAATTTGCATTTGATTTAGACGGCACCGTTACAAAAGTTGAAACACTGCCTATTTTGGCAAGGGAACTCGGCATTTCCGCGCAGATGAAATTTTTAACCGAAATGACGCTTGAAGGCAAAATCCCCTTTGAAAAATCTTTTCGCCTGCGCTACGAACTGCTGAAAAAAATTCCGCCGAAAAGAATTGCCGAAATTATGGACGCTGTAGAATTGGACGAAGAAATTTTTAAATTCATTCGTGAAAATAAAAATAACTGCGCGGTCGTCACGGGAAATTTGGACTGCTGGGTTTATCCTATTGCAGAAAAATTAGGCTGTGAAATTTTTTCCTCGACAAGCACGTTGAATACAGACGGCGTACCTGTTTTGAGAGAGATTTTACGTAAAGACGCGGCAATTAATCAGCTTAAAAAAACTTGCAAAAAAGTTATAGCAATTGGCGAAAGTTTTAATGATGTACCGATGTTTGAGACGGCGGACATTTCCATAGCTTACGGCGGTGTTCACAAACCGGTTGACGCCGCTGTTTTTGTTGCCGATTACGTGGTAAACGATTCACAAACTTTATGCAGCCTTTTAAAAAGTCTTACTTTTTCTTTGGCGCAAAGAAAAAGTAAGCAAAAAGAAACAGCCGTGCTCACTCGCGTCCTGCGAGCCCGCACGGCGGCGCACGTCCTTGTGCGCCTTTTTTTATTTTAAATTTATATAAACTTTATGCCGTATTTTAAAAAGTCTTTGACAAGTTACAGCTGTCTATCATAAAATGAAAGAAAAAATTAGCAGTAAAATTTTTGAGGAGTGAAAGTTTTTATTAATGGATTGTGAGGACGCATTTAAAAATAAACTCGCCGAAATTTTGAAAGGCGAACAATTTATTTTTCACGCGCCGATGAGTGAACAGACTACATTTAAGATAGGCGGCGCGGCAGATGTTTTGATTTTCCCTTCAAGTATTGCGGAAGTTGCCGCCGTCATAAAGCTAGCCGACGAATTTAAATTGCCCGGTACTATTCTCGGCAACGGCTCAAATGTTTTGGTATTGGATAAAGGCATTCGCGGCGTTGTCATAAAGTTTAGCGACAAATTTTTTGGCAAGATTCGCGTTGAAGGTGAAAAAATTTTTGCGGACGCCGGAGCATTGTTAAAGGACGTTTCAAAATGTGCGGCAGAAAATTCTTTGAGCGGTCTTGAATTTGCGGTCGGCATTCCCGGCAGTATAGGCGGCGCGGTTTATATGAACGCGGGAGCTTACGGCGGCGAAATGAAAAATATCGTTGCAAATGTCACGGCTATTTCAAGGGAAGGCGAAGTTGTCAAATTCAATGCCGCCGATTTAAATTTGGGATATCGACACAGTATTTTTCAGCAAAACGGTTGCGCTATATGTGAAGTCGAAATGAATTTGGCGCACGGAAATTTGGACGAAATTAAAAGCCATATGGAAGATTTCACGTACAAGCGCGAAAGTAAACAGCCCCTTGAATTTCCCAGCGCCGGCAGTACGTTCAAGCGTCCCGAAGGATATTTCGCAGGAACGCTGATTGACAAAACAGGCTTGAAGGGATTAAAAGTCGGCGGCGCAATGGTTTCAGAAAAGCACGCGGGATTTGTGGTAAATGCAGGTTGTGCTACCGCACAGGACGTTTTAAATTTGATTGAGGTTAGAAAGCCTTACAAAGGAGAAAAGCCAACTACAACAATACATGTAGAAAAAGAAATGTTTGATTACTAAATTCCAGTGTGCAGTGCAAGTGGATTATAAGTGTATTGCCGATATTTGGTATTGATTCAGCGTTTGATATATTCCTGGTGCCCAGACATAGTCAAAACATATATTCCTGGTGCCCAAACAGCTCATGTTGAATGTATCGCGGCGCTATATCGAAAATAGAAAAATAAGGTCAAAAAACGGTCAAAATCCTATGATTTTGGCCATTTTTTTGTAGTTTACGGCTTTCTTGATAGGTAGCAGAATTCCTTCAAAAATCGTTAAAAGACTCGAAAATCATTTCTTGCAAATACGGGAATATATCCCTTCATGCATTTTTTCGCATATTTTTGATCGCTTTTTCGTGATTTTTTGAAGTTTTGGTTAGATGTTCCTTTTTATGATGCTAATCCATAAAAGTCATCAGATTCAAAAATAATTAGATCTCCCATTGTCTTGTGGACAAGACAAAAATGATATTATAGTGTCTTGTAAATAGAACAGAAATGTGGTAATATTGTCTTGTAGACAGAGCGGAGGCCTTATGAACAGAGATTATTTAAAGCAGGTTATAGCAGATCAAAAACAAATATATCTGAATAATGAGCTTGTTGATCGCGGTTTTGATTTTGAAGAAAACATAAATTAC
>CAJOKY010000263.1 GCA_905235425.1 uncultured Selenomonadaceae bacterium | reverse complement strand
GCCAAATTTTCTTCGCGTAAATCAGTATCGGGGTGATCGCTGAAAGTCTGTTCATTCGGCTTATCGTGCGGATCATATTCCAAAAAATCATTGGTCTCGTAGCGCAGATAATAATTCATACGCGCCATAGCCGCCGCGCCGCCGCCGGGATTAAATCCTGCACTTGTCATAATGAAAAAGCCGCCTTTATCCGCCTCGTGTTCAACAGGCAAGACAACACTTTTAACTACGGAATAATTTACCATGCCGGAAAGTTTTGACCAATCAACACCGCGACTGTCAAGCTGCGCGGCGATAAGAGTTGCGGCGGTGGACTGCGCTATTGCCTGCGCGTAGGTTTTGGCGGAATGTTGCTCAATGCCGTGAGTCATTTCATGCGCCAAAACTGCGGCAATGGCATTTTCGTCAGCGTCCAAAACGCGCAGAAGTCCTTTGTTAATCGTTATGTAATTCATCGGATAGCAGGCGGCGTTGAATTTTTCGCTGTTGTTCACATTCCAAATAAAAGGCAGAGAATTTACCCGCAATTCATATTCACCGCTATTAACAAGGCGCGTCATAATCCCGTTGACAACTTCAATGTCATGGGGATTTTGGTCGACGCCGTTTGCTTTTTCGTCTTGACGTTTAGCCGACATCTGTGCGTTTACGTCATTGCCGATTGATAAAATTGAAGTCAACGTCGAACGATAAAGCGCGTAGACGCCGAGACTTTGTGCCGCTATTGCCCATGCGTCTGCAGCCATGACTTTCAACGGCATAAACATTGCGACGGCTAGGATAAGTGCTGCCGATATTTTTATAAAAAATTTTTTCAAAAAATCACTTCCTTTTTAGCCGGTAGCTGTTGAAATTACCGCTTACAAGCTACCGGGCAGTGTTGAATAACGTAAAAAATCGTTTCAAATTTTGATAACGTTGCATTAGGAGAGGCGCACAAGGACGTGCGCCGTTGCGCGGGCTCGCAGGACGCGAGTGAGCGCAACATGTTTTCTTTGTTACTTTCTTTTGCGCCAAAAGAAAGTAAATCTAATTTCAACACGTCCCATCTACAAGTTAAATTATAATTTACGCGAAAAATTTTTTCAACGCAGGTAAATTTCATAATTACTTGAGTCAAGATTTTCAGCGTGATATAATCAAAAAAATTTTTTTACTTTTACGAAGGAGCTAAAAAGTTTGGCGAAACGAAATATTTTTGAAATGCTTGGCTTGGAGTTTGACCCGCCCGACAATTTGAAAAAAATCCGTGCGGCTTACGAAAATTGGAAAAAACGTTTGACCGCCGAACAAAATACTACCGTCGATTCAACGCGCCTTGTCGAAATTAAAGAAGAATTGGAAATGGACAATTACATTTCTATGGCGATTGAAAATCCAAAACTGCGGCAAGTTGAAGCAGACTCACTTAAACAAACTCGTATTGAACAACTGCGCCTTTACATAGATATTCAACGCGGCGACAATTCCGGCGTCCTGCAAGTCAACCAATCTCAAATTAAAAGGATTAAGGAAAAATTAAAGTTAAGCCCTGCGACAATCACGGCTACTTACAAAGAGCAAGGTTTTGAGGTTAAAACTGCGCGGACTGATAAAAGCATTATGGAGGCTCTGAATAATTTTTTTATTTCAGATTCAATCCTTGCCGAATTGCGAAAGTACTTTGCCGAATTTCAAACCGTACCCGACCGCCAAAATTACGCGTGGTCTTCTGAAGTCAGTAACTTTTACGAATTGGCTTATTATCTTGAAAAGAAAGTTGAACCTTCTGCCGAATTTTACAAGCGCCGTGATACCGACGACATTTGCGAAATTTTTAGAAAGGAAGCCAAAAAAATTTCGTCACCAATTCCCGCGTGGCAGTCTCTCAAGGCGCTTTTAAATCTTGCACAGACGCAGATTTTTAACAGTGACGAAAACAGATTTAAGTACGACCATTCACTAAAAATTGAAAAGCTTGATGAATTTTTCGGCAAGATAAAAGCCGCGCCGGATATCTTCAAGCACGATAAAAATTTTGCCGACAACTGCATTAATCGCATACGTCGCAGTTTTCCCAACTTCTTAACGTACGAACTTAGCGCGGCACTTTACAATAAGGCGGCGGGGATTTTAAATGACCCCTACGAATCAGTTTACAACGCGGAGGAAAATTTTTTCTGCGTAACCTGCGGAAATTGCGGCGCATTTGAAAATTTCCGTACGCACGAAGAGGCGGAACGCGCAGTTTGCAAAATTTGCGGCGAAAGTTTTTTTGTTGAATGTCCCAAGTGCGGCAAAAAAATTCCGTCCGTCGTCGAGCATTGCCCCGCCTGTAACTTTTCACTGCACGAATATAAAAGCTTTAATCACCACATTGAATACATTAATTCTATGTTGGATTTAATCAGCCGCTCCGCGAAATCCGATACTTCAACCACTGATGACCTTAAGCCGATGCTTAATGAAGTTATGAAAGTTTTGGCTAAAATAAAATTGCTTAAGCCGGAAGCTACTGAAATCAGAAAAATTGAATGGCGCATTAACGGCATTGCCGCCGACCTTAAGCGTCGTGACTTACTTCGTTGGGCAGAATCAAAACTTCCCGCGCTTAGTGTTCACCCCGACAAAGTTGTAAGTGACTGCATGGAAATTTTAGACAAGTTGCCGGAATATCGCGCCGCGCGTGAAAGATTGAAAACAGTTAAGCCGAAACGTCCCTTGAAACTTACGGCAATTGTTACTGAAAATGTTCAACATAACACAAATACTTCCGCGCTTATGGGAAAAATTTCAGTCAATGCGAAATCTACAAGCCTTGCTACGCTAAATTCAAATTTCGTCTGCAAAATCAGCTGGCAACCTGCAAACGATCTCGGCGTTAAATATACCGTCATTCGCAAGTTTGAAGGCATACCGCAAAATATAAGTGACGGTGAAATTATCGCTGAAAATGTTGAAAAGTTTGAAATCACCGATATGAATGTTAAGCCGGGCTTTTTGTACGGCTACGCGGTATTTGCAGTTCGGCTCGGTACTGTTTCAGACCCTACTACTTGCAACACGGTTTTTTACAGCGACATTGAAGAAAGCAAACTTGTTGCCAAGACTGAAAACGGTCAGTGTAAATTTTCATGGAAATTGCCGGCTGAAAATTGTCTCGGCGTGAGAATTTTGCGCAGTGACAGCGCAGGTAACAGCGTGGTTGTTGCTGACTGCGTTCAATCGCCTTTTATCGACAACGCCGTTAAAAATCTCAAGCAGTATCAATATCGCCTGCAATGCATTTACTATTCAGCTAAAGAGCGCATTGAGAATCAAAAAAAGTTTTT
>CAJOKY010000262.1 GCA_905235425.1 uncultured Selenomonadaceae bacterium | reverse complement strand
ACCGGCGAAAAAATTTACGTGAAAATGAATGAAGTCACCTTAGGCATAAATATTGGCGCGAAAGAATACGATTTGCTTTTCATCATTCAAAATCAGAAGGCGTGGGAAAGATTTATTTCCGGCAATATCAAATTCGGCGCTGAGGTGACGGCGGCGGCTACAGACGGTGTATCCGGCGGCGCAGTTGCCGATGCCCAAATTATTGCCGACGGCGTTTGGGTTTATCAAGTTGACAAAAAGGGATTGGCGCTTGAAATGACTTTCAAAGGCGGTCAAATTAAGCCCATTAAGGAGCTCAATCAGAAAAAATAATTTTAGAAATTAATTCAGCTTAATGGCTGTTCGACGTACAGAATTTTTTAGTAGTTTGTGCATAAATTGCGCAGACTATTTTTTTATGAAAAAAAATTGATTTTTTTCAGCATTGTGTTAAAATATCTTTCAGAAAAAAATCAGATTAAAAATTTGTAAATAAAATTTTGAAAGGACGATGACTGTTGGGGAAGAGAAAAATAGCCGCGATATTATCTGCAATTTCCTTACTCGGACACGGCGTAACGGCTTCTGCCGCCGACAGTGTCACGATGTCATTGGACAAGGCGATAGATCTTGCGTTGACAAATAATCAAGCTGTAGTGCAGTCACAAGAAGATCGCGAATCTGCGCGGTGGAATTTATCGGCAACACGAAGACAAACCGGTCTTCGATTGAATTGGTCGGCGCAGGCAAATTATATCGGCGGCAAATATTACAGACCGAATCAAGATAATTATGCAGTGTTGCACACTCATTATGGTGATGAAGAGTTTGAACGCGCAATTGGTAGAGAGGTGCCGTACTATCCTCCGTACCACACCGAAACCAGCCATACATTTCAACTTACGATGCCGCTTTATACCGGCGGCAGATATGAAAATCAAATTGAACGTGCCGGCTACGCTTTAAATTATGCCGATATGAGTTTGGAATATACTAAGCAAAATACAAGGTATCAAGCGGCGGAAGCTTATTTCCGTGTTTTGGAGTACAACGAAAATATAAAGGTTCAGCAAGAGGCGGTAAGCGTTTTGCAACGTCACTTGGATACACTTCAAATTCAGTATGAAGTCGGTACCATTGCAAGAGGCGATATGCTACAAACTTCGGTACAACTTGCAAACTACAAACAGCAATTAAATTCGGCATGGGGAAATTACGAATCGGCAGTAGCAACTCTTAACAACGTTATAGGATTGCCTGTCGATACGGTGTTGGTCACAAATGAAACGTTGGACAATACGCCGTATTCATTGAACGAAAATGAATGTTTGGAGTACGCATTGGCGCACCGTCCTGAAGGAATTGCCGCAGATTATAGGATTAAGCAGGCAGAGGCGCGAATAGGCGAAACTAAATCCGGATATCGTCCTACTATAAATGCACACGCCACAGCTCGTACGGCAGGTGAAAAATGGTTTAAATCGGATCATACCGCCGAATATTGGCAGATCGGCTTAGAGATGAACTGGGATATTTTTGACAACGGTGTAACCTCCGCGCAGGTAAATGAAGCCAAAGCAGAAAAACGTAAAGCCGAATCGCAAAAAGTTCAGCAAATGGATACAATTAGGCTTGACGTTCACAACGCGTACATTGAACTTATGACTGCAGAAAAAAATATTGCCGTTGCCACAAATACATTGAAAGACGCCGAGACATTTTATGCAATAGCGCAGGTACGCTACAGTGAAGGCGTTGACACAAACTTAAACGTTATGGAAGCCCAAAGACGTTTGACGGAGGCTAGAAGTAATTACAACAATGCGCTTTACAATTACAATGTCAGCAAGGCGAAAATGGAAAAAGCTATCGGCGTACCGGTGACCATTGAAACTACGCGCTATGTCGTAGCCGTTGAAGAAGGTAAGTCTTCGCCGAAAGCTCTTAGGGAATCCGATATTTCCCTTGTCTACGCGGACGGTGAAAAATTTGAAAGTTCATTGGAACAAACAAATTCCGGCAAGCCTGATAATGTCATGGAAAGTAAAGCTGAATCGTCAAAAGACACTTTATCTGAACCGTTTGACGAAACTGCCGAATCAAAATAAAAAAACATTCAAAAAAAAATCAGGGCTCGGTAATTTAAACCAAGCCCTTTTTTAGTACATTTAAAGATGTTTGTATCTGCAGATGCGATATCTACTATTGTATCATAGCATAGGGTGAGAGTAGTCAAGCCATTTACCTTTGCAGGTAATTGACGAGAATATCTCTAACGTCGCCGATTAGGTACAGTGAACCGGCGGCGATTTTTATTTCATCTGCTTGCAAAAGTTTTTCTACGGCGTCCGACAAATTTTTTATGCCGATATTTTCAATGTCGCGTGAAGTCAACCTTTCGCAAATCGTTTCAATCTGCGCGGCGCGATCGGAATTTGGCGGCGTGACAATAACAAAATCATCTGCACGAAATAAAATTTCAATCATCGCGTCAAAATTTTTATCAGCCAATACGCCGAAAAGCCAAGTACGTTTACCGGTCGGGAAGTACGAATCCAAACTTTGACGCAGAGCCGCCGCACCGTGAGGATTGTGCGCACCGTCGATTACGACGTTACCTTTAGGCGTATTGATAATTTCAAAGCGTCCTGCCCAATGTACGCGTTGAAGTCCTGCTGAAATTTTTTCGTCGCTTATGCCTAACACCTTCGCAGTTTGAATGGCAACTGCCGCGTTTATCTTTTGATATTCTCCGCGCAGATTTATTTTCACGTCAACCGGCGTCGTGACTTCATACAGCGGCGAATTATTTTTAGCGGCAATGTCGCGAATAATTTTCAGCGGCTCGCCGGTAGCTCCCGTAACGGTAGGAACATTGGGCTTGATAATTCCCGCCTTATTCTGCGCGATACTGTTTAAATCGCCCAAAATATTTTCATGGTCAAGTGCAACGTTGGTAATGACGGCAACTTTCGGCGTTATGACGTTCGTCGAATCCAACGTCCCGCCCAATCCCACTTCGATAACCGCAATGTCGACGTGACGGCGCTTGAAATAGTCAAATGCGGCGGCTGTCAACGCTTCAAAATGCGTACACTCTACGCCGCAATTTTTCACCCGTTCAATCTGCGCGGCAAAATCTGATTCAGAAATATTTTCGCCGTTTACAGAAATTCGCTCACAGTAGCTTACAAGGTGCGGCGAAGTGAATAAGCCGACATTAAAACCAGCCGCATGTAAAATTTCTGCCAACATCGCGCAGGTTGAGCCTTTGCCGTTCGTACCTGCAACGTGTATCGTGTCATAAAAATTCTGCGGATAATTTAATTTTTC
>CAJOKY010000261.1 GCA_905235425.1 uncultured Selenomonadaceae bacterium | reverse complement strand
ATTTTGCCGGAATGGTTAAGCGAACTTGATAAAGTTGCACATCGCCCGTATACTACGGGATTTTTTTTAAGCGACGGCAAGCCCACTGAAATTTATGATACGTCCAAACCTAAACGCAGTTCAAATTTTTTTGGCATTGTACGCGATTTTGACGCCGATAAAAATTTGGCGACGATTGAACAGCGCGGCAAGTTTGAAATCGGGCAGGACGTAGAATTTTTTCAGCCGCACGGTAAAACTTTTCAGCAAAAAATTTCGGTAATGTTTGATGAAGAGGGGCAGGAAATTTCAGCCGCGCCGCACGCTCAGCAAATTGTAAAAATTCCCGTCGATATGCCGGTTGAAATTTTTTCGTTAATGAGGTGTGATTTATGACTGAAATTGAAAAACTCCGCGCAGTTTTTGATACTGAAGATGCGGTCTAAAAAGACATTGAAGAATTCGGAGAAGTTGAACGCGAATGAGTTGGAGTTTTTCATTTAAATAAAGTTTTTTTTGTAAAATCGAAGTGACAACCTTAGAATTAAAAGCGCGTCATTTCTAGCGTCCTTGCGCCAAAAGAAAGTTGATTAAAAAAGCTTTTATTAAAATTCTTTTAAGTAAAACGGAGGTGCTTATGTTGAGAGATCTTTTAAGAAATTTATTCAGTCGTGACAACGATTTTGAAAAGGTTGAGCCTGTCGATATCGAAAACGCCGTAAGAAAAGAGATAACCGTTTCCGGCAGAGTGCAGGGCGTAGGATTTCGCTATTTCACTCAACAGACAGCGATTAATTTAAGAATTACCGGCTGGGTAAAAAATCAGTCTGACGGCACTGTAATTATGGAAGTGCAGGGAACGCCGCAACAGCTTGACGCTTTAACACAGCGCTTAAAACAGGGCAACGGCTATTCAAAAGTCGTGTCGATGAAAATTGAAAATCTTGACGTTGAAAAGGGGGAAAATAAATTTGGAATCAGGTATTGACGGTGTGAATACAAAGAGAATTTTAGTTTTGAACGGACCTAATTTAAATCTTTTGGGTTCACGCGAGCCGGCAATTTACGGACGCACGACACTAAATGACATAAATGAAATATTACGCGAACGCGCGAAGGAATTGGGCGTAGACGAAATAGAATTTTTACAGTCAAATTTTGAAGGTGCATTGATTGAGGCGATACAAAAAGCACGCGGACGTTATGACTTCATAATTTTAAATGCCGGTGCATTGACGCATTACAGCATAGCTCTGCGCGACGCAATAGCCGCAGTGCCGGTACCGGTAATTGAAGTTCATTTGTCCAACATTCACAAGCGCGAAGAGTTCAGGGAAAAATCCGTAATTGCGCCGGTAGTTATGGGGCAGATTTTAGGGTTCGGCGTTGACAGTTACATTGCCGCTCTAGAAATTGCCGTACGAAAACTTCAAAGAGAGGCACAAACTAATGGCAATTTTTAATTTTTCTGCGCGGCTTGAGCGCTTACTAAAAAAAATTTCCGATGAAGAAGTCGACGCGATTTTAATTCGTAAACCGGAAAATCTTTTTTACTTCAGCGGCTTTAACGGCGACAGTTCAATTTTGTTTATAGCCAAAAATTTTCTCAATCTGATAACCGACGGACGCTACACCGAACAGGCGGCCAGTCAAGCTGAAGGTTTTGAAATTATCAGACAGACGGATGGACTTTTTACCAAGCTTGTGGAAAAAATGAAAGATTCATCTCTTAAAAAGTTGGGATTTGAAGGCAAATTTTTTACCTTCGACGAGTACGCCGCTTTACATGAAAAGTTGCCGGACGTTGAATTAAAATCGATTGAAGTCGATTCGTTGCGGCAGGTTAAAGACGCGGCAGAAATTTCTTATATACGCGCCGCCTGCAAAATTGCCGATAAAGCCTTCGGCGAAATTTTGAACGTCATTAAAGCGGGTAAACGCGAATATGAAGTTGCCGCCGAGCTTGAATATCTTATGCGCAAATTTGGTTCAGAGCGTACGGCGTTTGATACAATCGTTGCCTCCGGCGTACGTGGCAGTTTGCCGCATGGCAGAGCTACAAAAAAAATTATTGAGAATGGCGAATTTGTCACGTTGGATTTCGGCGCGGTGGTGAACGGTTACCATTCCGATATCACGCGTACAGTTTGCGTAGGTAAGGCGTCTGACAGACAACGTGAAATTTATTCGGCGGTTTTGGACGCGCAGCTTTACGGTCTTGAAATTATCAAGGCAGGTATCGGCGGCAAGGTGATTGATGAAAAAGTTAGAGAGAGACTTAAAAATTTGGGATTCGATGAATATTTTTCCCATTCATTGGGTCACAGCTTAGGGCTTGAGATTCACGAAGAGCCGCGATTAAGTAAACTTAGCACGTGTGAAAGTTTGGAAGTAAATATGTTGGTAACGGATGAGCCCGGCGTTTATATTCCGAATTTTGGCGGCGTACGCATTGAAGATACGGTGCTTGTCACGGATCACGGCGCAGAGCCTTTAACTGAAAGCACGAAAAATTTATTGGAACTTTAAACCGATTAAAAATTTTCAACGTAAAAATATAGCGACATTGACGCCGTTATAATTGCCTAAAAAATTTGAGGTGATTACAATGGAATTGCTTAAACGTTACGAAAGTTTGAAGGCGAAGGTTAAAAATCGGCGTGAAGATTTTTTGGCGCTGATGAATTTTGTGGAAAATGAAACGGCGTACATGACGGCGCCTGCGTCTACAAAATTTCACCTTTGCAAAGAGAATGGACTTCTTGAACACAGCGTCAATGTCGCAGAAACGTTGCTTAGCTTGAAAAAAATTTTGGCGCCGGAAATTTCAGATGAAAGTTGCGTAATTGTTGCACTTCTTCATGATTTAGGAAAGGTCGGTATGCCGAATAAGCCGCAGTACATTAAGGTTGAGCCTTCCGATAAACAGAAACAGCTCGGCATTTCGCCGTATCCGCCGTACAAATTCAACAGCGATTTAATTTATTTAAGCGTCCCTGTCAGAAGTCTGTACCTTATCGGCGGGCGGCTTGCCTTGACTGAAGAGGAAGTGCAGGCGATTATTTATCACGACGGGCAGTACGTTGAAGATAACCGCAGTGTTGCAATGCGCGAAGAAAAATTGACTCTTCTCCTGCAGTACTCCGATTTGTGGAGCGGCAGAATTTTGGAACATAATTAATTTGTCACGAAAATATTTACACCAAAAAAGCGACGTGAAATTTTAAACACGCCGCCTTTTATTTTGTCAACTGTCTTCAATGTATTATATTAAAAGCCTTAATAGTAGAGGCGCACAAGGACGTGCGCCGCCGTGCGGGCTCGCAGGACGCGAGTGAGCACGGCTGTTTCTTTTTGCTTACTTTTTCTTTGCGCCAAAG
>CAJOKY010000260.1 GCA_905235425.1 uncultured Selenomonadaceae bacterium | reverse complement strand
GTCCAGTTTGGATTCGCTTATATTAGGCGAGGGGCAGATTTTGTCACAGGTTAAAGACGCCTACACTATCGCGAAGTCTGCAGGAACTACAAGCACCATTTTAAATACGCTTTTTAATAAAGCTATTGCCGTAGGTAAATTGGTTCGCACCGATACGCGCATTGCCTACAATTCTGTATCGATAAGCTCCGCAGCTGTCGACCTTGCCGCAAAAAAATTAGGCGGCTTAAAAAATCGCACTGCTTTAATTTTCGGCGCGGGTAAAATGGCTCAACTTACCGCGCAACATTTAAAGTCACGTGAAATTGAAAAAATTATCGTCGCCAATCGGCATTACTCTCGCGCCGTTGAAATGGCTGAAAAATTTGGCGCACAAGCCGTCGCGTGGGAAGATGCAATGACAAGCGCCGATAATGTTGATTTAATCATAACTTCGACAGGTGCGCCGCATTATGTGGTAAAAACTTGGCAGACTCAGCAACTTATGACGCGAAGAGAAGGCAGAGATATTTTATTCATAGATATTGCCGTGCCGCGTGACGTTGAGCCGGAAGTCGCGCAGATTAACGGCGTGACGCTTTACAACATTGATGATCTTGAATCAGTTGTCGAATCAAATATAAAATTTAGGCAGGAGGAGGCAAAATCTGCGCGGGAAATAGTAGAGGCGAATGTAGCCGCGCTTATGGAGAGATTTAAATATTTAAAATTTCGTCCGCTTATGGCTGATTTATCGCAACGCGCAGAAAAAATTCGTGAACGCGAGGTTAAACGCATTGCTCATAAACTGCCGAATTTAAATGAAGACGAAAAAAAAATCGTCGACCAAATGACAAAAATGATTGTACGAAAACTTTTGCGTATGCCGATGATGCGGCTTAATGCGTCGGCAGGTACAGATGACGAAAAATTTTTCACAGATGCGATGAAAGCATTACTTCTTGACGGTTAATGTATAATTTCAATGTTTGATTAGTAATAAAATTTTTACGGGAGAAGGTTTTAAATGCTACTTGAAAGGTTAGAAAAATTGCCTGTCGGTTCATTTCACTACAAATTGCTTGTGATAACCGGCTTAGGCTGGATGTTTGATTCAATGGACACGGGAATAATTTCATTCGTTCTGCCGGTTTTGGCGAAGGAATGGGGCTTGACTTCTGAACAAGTCGGCTGGATTGGAAGTATCGGCTTAATCGGCATGGCATTGGGCGCGGTGCTTGCCGGTACGATTGCCGACAGATTGGGCAGAAAAAAAGTTTTCGCGGCTACGGTAATTTTGTACAGCGTTTCAACGGGACTTTGTGCTATTGCTTGGAGCTACGAATCACTTTTATTTTTCAGATTTTTGGTAGGCTTCGGCTTAGGCGGCGAATTACCTGTTGCGGCAACGCTTATGACTGAATACGCGCCTACTAAACTGCGCGGAAGATTTATAGTGCTTTTAGAAAGTTTTTGGGGCGTAGGTTGGCTTGTAGCGGCGCTTATATCGTACATAATCATTCCTCAACTCGGCTGGCACGTGGCATTTTTAATCGGCGCACTTCCCGCGCTTTACGTCTTCGTAATTCGTCTGCATATGCCGGAATCAGTACGCTATTTAATTTCGCAAAAGAAAATTGACGAGGCGAAACAAATTATTTTAGGCTTGGAAGTGGAATTGGGCGTAAAATCTCAGCCGTTTGCAAAAGAATTAAATGCGGCGGAAAAAAATTCAGAAGACGCGGCAAAACCTACCTTTGCAAGTTTGTGGACGTCGCAATTTCGCGTACGTACCATAATGTTATGGCTGACATGGTTCGGCATAGTCTACAGCTACTACGGCATTTTCATGTGGTTGCCGTCAATCGTCTTTTCGCAGGGCTTTGAAGTTGTAAAAACTTTTGAGTACGTATTGATTATGACTGCCGCGCAGTTGCCGGGATATTTCGCGGCGGCGTGGCTGGTTGACTTAATCGGCAGAAGATACACGCTTTCAATCTTTTTGTTAATGTCCGGCGTATGCAGTTACTTTTTCGGAAATGCGGCTACGGCAAATGAACTTTTAATGTGGGGCGCGGCAATGAGTTTCTTCAATCTCGGTGCATGGGGCGTCATTTACACATACACGCCGGAACTTTATCCTACGTCAATTCGCGCACTCGGCTCCGGCTGGGCGGCAGGTTTCGGACGTATTGGCGGCATGCTTGCACCTATGTTAGTCGGCGTACTTTTGTCGCATGGCGCACCTATGAGTATTATTTTTGCAATGTTCGCGTCGGTCTTCGTAATAATTTCGGCTATTGTTTTGGGGCTCGGCATTGAAAGTAAACAAAAATCTTTGGAGCAAATAGAATTAGGCAGTTAGGCGGTGTTGAATAATTACAAATTAATATATTTTAGTAAAGAATTGGTATAGAATATTTTTTCACCAAATATTTTGGAGCTATTACAATGTCAAAATTCATTGAATTAAAAGTAAAAGCGGAAGTCTGCGAACTCTTAAAACGTCAAGGCATAATCGACGCAACGCCGGTACAGGAAAAAGTTATTCCGCAAGCACGGTCGGGACGTGATTTAATCGTACAGGCGAAAACCGGTACAGGCAAAACTTTGGCGTACTTGTTGCCGACATTTGAACGCATAAAAAAAATTCCCGTGACGCAAGCGCTTATAATCGCGCCGACGCGGGAACTGGCTACACAAATTTCAAAAGTCGCCGCGCAGATTGCTCCGCTTTATGAAGTGGAAACAATTTTAATTTGCGGCGGGCAAGACGTTGAACGCGAAAAAATCAAACTTCGACATCTGCCGCAACTCATCATTGGTACGCCGGGCAGATTGCTTGACCATGTGCGACGCGGCACGATTAAACTTGTAAACGCAAATAAAATCGTCATTGACGAGGCGGACGAACTTTTAAAACTCGGTTTTATCGAAGACGTTGAAAACCTTCTGCGCGAAACGGCTAATGACCGCCAATTAATTTTATGCTCGGCAACAATGCCGGTAAGAATACGCCAACTTGCCGCTGAATTTATGAGCAAGCCTTTAGAAATTTTGATTGAGCCGCAAAAAGTCACGCTGGAAAATATTAATCAAGTTGTCGTGAAAGTTAAGCCGGAAAAAAAATTTGCGCGGCTGGTTGAAATTCTTGACGCTGAAAATCCCTACCTGGCAATAATTTTTTGTGCTACTAAAGACGGCGCGTCGAAATTGGCGTTGGAGCTTGCCGCACTGAAAAAATTTTTGGTAGATGAACTTCACGGCGATTTAACTCAACAGCAGAGAAATTTTGTTATGAAAAAATTTCGCGACGCGTCAATTCAAATTTTGGTAGCTACGGACATTGCCGCGCGTGGGCTTGACGTGGAAGGCATTAACTACCGAGCCGACATTT
>CAJOKY010000259.1 GCA_905235425.1 uncultured Selenomonadaceae bacterium | reverse complement strand
ATATCGCAACACGTTATGACAAATTAGCTGAATGTTTCTTGCATTTTGTGTTTCTTGCCGTTTCTGTCATTCACTTTTAATTTACCAACAACCCCTAGTGCTCTTAACGCATATAACGGAATTATGAAACAATTCATTGCTAACATTAACAAAAAACTGGACTCACCTGACTTCAGAAAAAATATTTTGCTCGTTACTCACCGTATCTTACAAGGCAACTCCTTTGTTAGGTCTCTTTTACCCGGCAGATTAAATTGTATTCATTACCCAATTTACCATCCAGTGTACCGCTGAATTCGTTGCTATATGATATTTGTCTGCTATTACCTCATATATCATATAGTCCTGAATATACATGAAAAAATATTCATAATCGATCAAAAATGTTTATATTCAACTACAAGACGGTGCTACAAAGATCTTTTAAGTACTCAAGGTACTGCTGATGACGTTTCTCATGACCTTCATGCTTTTCTTGATTACGTCGATAACGGCATTATTACTGGTGATTTTGTTCATGAACTTGATAAATCCATTCAAACAGTAAAATCTAATAAAAAGGCGATGAAAGAATTTATGACCTTTGAAATGTCTTTATTAAAAAGTCGTATGGAAGGTGAGCAACGCGGTTTATTGCAAGGGCGTAACCAAGAAAAAGAATTTGTCGCCTTGAAAATGATTCGCAAGGGTAGCTCTATCGACGATATTCTCGAAATTACAGAACTTCATATTGAACATATTAAACAGCGTGCTCCATTCCATAAGCAATACATTAAAGGTTGACTTATAAAAAAATTTTGACATTCTTATAGTGTATGTACATAATCATACCAATAACGGATAATACTTTTCGAGGTGATAATTAGTCTAAAATAAGCTAAAAGAACTCGCAAAGACTGAGAAACGTTACAGGTTAGATCCGTATATGCGTTTATTCTCCAGATATCGCATAATACCTTCACGTCAAAACCTTAAAACGAACGGACAATCATCTGAGATTGAATTGTTATCAGATAAATATGCCCGTAAGTTATATAGCACGGCGAAAAGCTTTACAAGGATTTTTCAAAAATTTTTTTCGTCAGTAAGATGAGAAGGACATTCAGAGTAACCGTCAATCGGACAAGGATATCTTTTTTAATTGCTAAAAATATGGAAGGCAGGTGAGAGTGGCGTGGACAATCCAACATTGCATAAAGAGTTAAGCGGGAGTGCGCGTCACTCTCGTCTTGGTTTGGGTGTTGCTAATTGGGATTTTCCTAAATTTGGCTATATAGAAATGGTCGATAATTTAGCACCGGCATATCCGGTGCGTTCGTCGCCGTTAGTTAGAGCTACCACGTTTTTTTATTTTTAAACTTTTTTACTTTGAAAACTGGAAAAAGCCGCCAGCGCAGACTTTCAGCTTAACGCCGCGCCCCCGATTACCATTTTTTATAATTCTCACCGTGTCGTAGTTTGTTGCCTTTTGATTAGGTCCGAAAATAAACCGCCAATATTTGACAACTCATCAAAAGTTCCAATTTCAACAATTCTACCGTTATCCATGACAATAATTTTATCGCAGTTACGAATTGTTGAAAGCCGATGAGCTATTATAATTTGTGTAGAGTGCATTTTATCAAGACTTTCAGTAACAATATTTTGAGTCCGATTGTCCAGAGCACTGGTAGCCTCATCAAATACAATAATTGAAGGTTTAGCGGCGAGGGCGCGGGCTATCAAAATTCTTTGCCTTTGTCCGCCGGAAATATTGGTACTGCCTTCAGAAATAACCGTATTCATTCCCATTGGCATTTTTCTGATATCATCAGCCAATCCTGCCGCTTCTGCCGCTTGCCAAGCGTCGTCTTGCGTCAAGCTTGAAGTGCCGATTATGTTGGTAAAAATATCTCCCGCCATTATCTGACCGTTTTGCAAAACTATTCCCATTTGTACGCGTACCGATGCCAAATTAAGATCTTCCAAATCTTGACCGTCATAATAAATCGCACCTTTTTCAGGTTTTTCAAATCCCAAAAGCAAGCGAATCAATGTTGACTTGCCGCAACCGGATTTACCGACAATCGCCACGTGTTCACCGGCAGACACTTTGAAATTAATGTCGTTTAAAACATTTGGCAAATCATCATCATAAGCAAAAGATAATCCTTTCACCTCTATAACTCCGCTTAAAGTGTCCGCGTCAACTTTATCCTCCGAGCTTTCCGGTGTTTCATCAAAAAAAGGTTGAAGATTTTCTACCAGCGGTTTAAGCGAAAGAAAATTACCTAAAGCTACGATAAATGCACCTAATGTTCCATTAAAGCCGCTGTACGCTGCTTGAAAAGCAATATACGAGGCATAAGTTATTCCTTCCTTGATAATCTTTCCATCTGCATCCAATTCGTTGACATAATGCATTACAACATAATACATAAGCAGTGTACTGAGCGACGCTTGAATAATTCCGATAATCACGGTATAATTGCTCTGCCAACGCAATTTTAATTTTTTATCCCATTCCACTGCAAAAGATTTTCCCCACAAATGGTACGCTTGTTCTTCATTGCCTTGTATGCGAAATTTGGCAAGTCCTGCAAAAATTTGTTGCAAAATGCCGGTAGTTTTATTATGCGCACTGGTAAATTCACGTTGTAATTTTATTATTCTTTGTATTAACATTGCGCTGACTAATGACCATACAAAAGAAATGCCTATTGCTAATGCAGTAAGTTTCAAGCTGTACCAGCACATCAGCAATAGACTCCAAAATGAAAACAGGAAATTAAACATCTGCGCGAATAAATCGCCGGATATTGAATTGACGATCATTTCAGCACCGATAAACCTGTTTGCAAGTTCTCCTGATTGAAATTTACGAAAAAATTTTGTCGGCAAAGATAACATTCTGCCGAAAAGCGCCGATTCTACAGCCAAGTCAATATTTGTCACAAGCCGCAATGTTGATATTGAACGCACAACACCTATAGCGGCAAGCGTAAAGCCGGATACCATTGAGACTTGTGTAACCGTCGCCAAACTGCTCCGCTCCATCATTGGGAGTATATCTTGAAATATTGTTTCCGTTATTATTGGCGTAATAATGGGAATTATTCCTGCCAAAAAACTTATGACGATTATTGAGTATAAATCTGTTTTTCGGCAATGCGTCCACATAAACCGAAGTACATCAAATTTACTCATCTGTTTTGAAGGAAATCCCGCGTAACAAGAAAAAGCATCTGAATCAATCTGCGCGGCAACTGCAGATTCCACCCGCATACCGTTTTCATTTTCTTTCGTGAAAATTTTGTAACTGGTAGGGCTGTCAGGAATCAGCGCGGCAAGAATTTTTTTTTCACCGTAATAGCCGATTAGTACGCCACAATCTTTTTTGTACCAATTTCC
>CAJOKY010000258.1 GCA_905235425.1 uncultured Selenomonadaceae bacterium | reverse complement strand
GAAACAATTTCTTGAGTGGTCAAGCCGCATGCCCTCCGTCGTCGTAAAGATAATTGTTGAGTTCGTTAATAATATTAGCCAAATTACCGCCAAATGCCTTGTTGATGCGCTTAAATCCTCCCACATTCTTGAAAGCCGTCCCGACTTCATCAAAAACCGAAACATTTATCAGCGATTCATTGAGCAAATATTTTTCAATGCGGTTGATCCAGTTCAATTCCTGCACGGTTTTCAATTTTTGAACGGCGACTTTAATTTTTTCATCGTGACTGACAAGCGGTGCGCCGAGTGTGTAGCGACGAATCACGCTGATAATGTCGGCTGTCATTTCAATGTTGGTCATTTGAGAAACAGCGGTATTGAGCTTGGGCAGAGTAAAACCGCAACGTCAAGACTAATGCGCGAACTTTTTAAATCTGCGCGGGTTAAATCTTTTGGATGAGTGCAGAGGATATTCAGCGTGGCAATTTCATTTTGATTAGCTTTTAAAAATTCCGCGAACTCTTCAAGATAATCTTGCGGCTTTTGCCCAATGCCATAACCACGCTTATGGGCTATCAATTCGTCTTCGTGGTCTGAAATGACAAAAGGTCTGCTACCGTTCAAAATTTTTTGTTGCCACAATCTGAAAAAATCAACATGGTGGAGTAAAAATTTCTTATCAACGTGCGGCGATAAATTTTTCGCTTCGCCGATTAAATTTTGAATTTGTTCAAGATTTTCACCGTTCAACTTATTGTTAGCTCGTTGAACTTTGCCGATTAGCTGATTTATTTGTTTCTGAATTTGCGCGGCATTGTCGGCAACTTTCAATTTTTCAAGCCGACTTTCAAAAGTTTCAGCGGGATTGGCTACAACCGGTTTCATCTCGCTGACGGGTTCAAACGATTCATAGACGCCTACGGCGTCATAAATTTCAAAATGTGTCTTACCTATTTCTGGACAAAGCTGCGTTGCACGACCGAGCATTTGTTCAAATAAAATTCGTGACTTGACGCGCCGCATAAAAATCAACTTGTCAATTTGCGGAACGACAATGCTCGAATAGCGTTCATTTTTAAATCTTCTGATAGCGTCATTGATACGCCGCTTGTAGCCGACACTGCCCGTAATTTTCATAATGGCTTCGGTATTTGCGCCTTTAGCCGAATAAATTTCTTTCAAAATTTTAACCATTAAATCGGCGTGCTTATCGTCAACCGCATAAATCAAAGTTTTGCCCTGTGCGTCTGGGTCTATATCTTTTGCAATTTCTTCCAAGACGACGCGATTAAAATTTTCATTAACTACTTGCCTGTTAAAATTCTCAATGTCGAAATTTAATTCGTCCTCAAGCAGTTCACTATTGGTAATTTCGCCCGTTGCAGGATCGTAAATCGTGATATTATCGCCTTTCTTGTAGTGAATACCTTCGACGCTCAATTTTGTTTTCAGAATATACGGGGCGTCGTGATCTACCAAGTAGCCGTCTATAACCGCCTCACGGTAGCTGTATTTGAAAATCGGTGCGCAAAAAATTTTCGTCGTATGCAAAACGGGAGTTGTCGTAAGCGCAATTCTTACGGCATTGAAATATTCAATGACATTGCGATATTTGCTTTGATAGTCCTGCTGATTGGCAAAAATATTTTCTTCATCTACTGAAATTTCTTTGTCGAAAATGTAACCGCGATGCGCCTCATCGATAATTATCAAGTCATAATCCGTCACTGACGGCTTGACGTTATCTTCATTGTACAAAATTCGCTTTACCATACTTTGAACGGTAGCAACTTGAATCCGCGTTTCTTTCTCAAATGAAGTTCTATCAATAAGAAATAAAATTCTGCGAAATCTTCCGCTCTTTAAAAATCGGTAGATCATACCGAGAATGGTACGAATTTTCCCGTAAAATATTTTGCCGTCCCGAGATAACTGCATTTTCCACAGCTTGCACGGCTTTTAATTGATAATTGCGCCGGTTCAGCCCGTCTCTATCACAGAGCAAGTCGAACGGCATTTTATGCAGATTTTCATCACCTGCAGAAATATTTTTTTCAAGTAGCTCCAATATACCGTTGGCGCGTTATCAGACTTTCGTAAATCTTGAAACCAAATGCCGGACATAGTTTCAAGTTGCGCCATGTATCCTCTACCGTTCGTTGCAAAAATAAACGGCACTTGAAATTTTTCCCAAGTACCGACGAAATATTTTTGTAGCTCGCCTTAGCCTCAATCAAGCCGACCAATTTTATACCGATAAAAAGCGCGTAGTCAACAAAACCGCCGTCTCCTACTTCGGAATCGGTTTTCCATTCGGCAATGGCAAGATTATGACCTTTTATCGGGCGCGTACCTTTCGAGTAGCGTAAATTATTTGTATCGGCTTCCCAAGCAAATTTTCGCAGTTGTTCATCAATTAAAATACGGGTTTCAGATTCAGTCATTTTGATAATCCTACAACTTTACTTGTGCTTGTAATCTGGATAAGGGAAATTGTGGAAAATTCTCATTCCATTCATCAAAGCTCCAAACCAGAACGTCATCAATCATCTTTTCTGAGAATATTTTTTGTAATTTAAAAGGAATTCGGTTTTTTAAACTCTTTCGCGTCACGCTGTCGCTATTTTTTGTTTCTATAATATCCTAGTGAAATAACAAATGTGCCATCCAATTATTGGAACACATCAGCCCCATTGCGTTGGTTCAGTGTGATTGGCGGTAATGGAATATGTTATACTACAAGTGAGTTTTATGTTGTTGAAGCTCTTCATAGACTTATTTCGTGCGAAGTCCTAGAAACAACAAATGAAAGTCAAGCAAGACGATATGCTTGTGAAAGATACATAACAAGTTTTTTTAGTAGAAATCAGAACTTGGGTATTCCCCTTGCGTACCCATGAATTTGCCGCCAAATACTTTGTGGGTAGATAATGACTACAAAAATCGCGAGCAAAGGCTGATAACAAACGCTAAAATCGCATTTAGCGGCAAATAGCTAAATGTGATTGTAAATAATACTAATTAATAACAATCAACGAAACAAAATAATAAAAGAAGCGAAGAACGCTTACTTCAACGTTTGAGGCTAGTTTGAACATTTAAACATATTCCTTCCAACTGAAAACCACACATTTAGAGCGATAGATTTTAGTTTCATCTACGAAGAAGTGAAAAAGTTATACAGCGACAAAGGTTGTCCATGCATTATATCAAGAGAGGCACTTCCTAAGATACACAAATTATCGCGGACTTATTACAGTTAAAGTTCCTGTTACACTTATTTTTGCTTGTCTGAATCTGAAAAAATTGGTGTTGAAAAAGCTCCAAGCCTCTTTATTTGTCTAAAAGCCGAAGTTACATCCATTGTCGATTCGTTTATTGCTTGATAAAATCGTTTAAACTTTCACGATGAATCTTCTAGGATCGCCCTATCTTAAAACTTTTAATTGTACCTGCCTTTAATAGTTTATACGCTGCATTTTTTCCGATCATTAACAC
>CAJOKY010000257.1 GCA_905235425.1 uncultured Selenomonadaceae bacterium | reverse complement strand
CGAAGGGTCCGCGCCGCATACCGCCACCGCCACCTTGTCGCGGCGTTGTCTGTTGAGCTTCGTAAGTTGTGGAAATATCATCTCCGACATTTAATTTGCCTTTCTTGACTTCGACATAATCTTCACCGTAAAGCCCGATTGTAATATAAACTTTTTCGGCTTCCTGCTTGCCCTGTTCATCAGTAATGACGCGTTCGACGTATGAACCCTTACCGTCAGTCTTAATGGCGGCAATTGGTACGCACAAGGCATTTCGCACCTGCCCAACTATAATGTCAAGCCGCGCAGTCATGGCAGGCAGTAACAAATTTTTAGGGTCGGGCGCTTGAAATGTCACGTAGTAATAAATTACGGCATTTGATGAGGAACTTGACGAACTGGAGGAAGAATTTATATTCCATGAATTGGAAGTATCGGTCTGCGAAATTTTTGTAACCTGCGCGTCAAAAGTTTCATTGGGATAAGCGTCAACAGTAAATGTCGCGCGTTCGCCTACACGTATACTGCCAATGTCTGTTTCGTCAACCTTCGCCTTAACGAGTTTTTCGCTTAAATCGGCAATGCGCAAAATTACGGTAGGATTGTTTGAACCTTGTACCGCCATACTGCCGGGCGTCAACGGCTCGCCTACAACTACGCCGTCAATGGGCGCAGTTATAATCATGTCGTTTACTTCTGATTCGGCAACGTCCAATTCGGTTTTCGCCTTGTCATAAGCATACTGCGCGTCTTGATATTCTTCAAGTGACTTCGCGCCGATTTCATAAAGTCTTTTTGTACGCGCCAATTTTTGTGACGCATTTGTTAAAGTAAATTGCGCTTGATTCAATCTTGCATCGTAGTCTTTACCTTCCAAAATTGCTACAACTTGTCCTGCTCGTACCGTGTCATTTTCGCGTACCGGAATTTCCTTTACCCGCGCAGTAACCTTACTGCTGACTTCAACACTTTCACGCGGCTGTACGGTACCTGTTGCGGAAACGGTCTTTATTAAATCCATTCGCACGACTTTTTCTGTATCGTAAGTTTTTGTAGTCTCTTCGGTGATTTTGTCCGTGTAGTATTTATAACCGAAAAAACCGCCGACTAAGATTACACAAACGGCGATTAAAATTTTAATTTTCAAGGTACTCACTACTAACTACTTACTACTAACTACTCACTATTTACCCGGTTTCTCGGAAAATGCGCCGATTACCAAATTATAAGCGTCGTCCGTCTTTTCAAGTTCAATGTTAATATAGCGTTTCGCCGACTCGCACCATACATACTGATTGGTTTTCAGCGCCTTAAATTCTTCGTCATTCACGCCGATTAACGCCAATGCAACATTGCGAACCTTCAAAGTATTTTCCGGCTTATCGGAGCTGATAATTAATTTTGCTACGGACGCCGTTTTATCCTTCACAAATACTACCGCCGTTTTTATGTCCGCCGGTACAGCCCGCGCTATGTACAGCTCAGCATTTGTATTTTGATTTTGCAAGCGCGAAGGCGTCGTTTCAAAAGTGAACATTTGAAGTTCCGCCGCCACTGCGTTAAATTCCGCCACAAATGCCTTTTCGTCGCTGTCATACACCTGCACTACGTCCGCCGCCAGTGCTTGACTGCATGAAAAAATTATCGCCATTGCCAAAGCTAAGACTATTTTCTTTAACATAAAATTACCCCTTTTACTTTTTTCCGAAATTATAGCAGTGTGAAAAAAAAATGTAAACAAAAAAATCAGTGACTGAAGATTAAACATTCAATCACTGAAAATTTATTTTATCGATTATTTATCGTCATTTACTTACTACACTTGCCGAGATATCTGATGCGCAATGCGGACATTTCGTCGCGTCATCTGCTACTGTCTCTTTGCAGTACGGGCATTTACGCGGATCGGGTGCAGGCGGAGGCGGTGGAAGTAGGCGATTCACTTGTTTCAGTAATATAAAAATCGCTGTCGCCACTATTACAAAGTCTAAACACGTATTCAAAAATGCGCCGTATGCTATAACCGGTGCGCCTGCCTCTTTTGCCGCTGCCAATGAATTATAACTTTCACCATTGAGACTCAGAAAGAAATTCGAGAAATCCACTTTTCCCAAAAGCATCCCGAGCGGAGGCATGAGGATATCTCCCGTGAAGGAGCTAACTATCTTTCCGAAAGCGCCGCCCAGTACGACACCTATCGATAAGCTCAAAATGTCGCCCCTAGCGAGAAATTTTTTCCATTCTTCAAACATTTTGGTTACCTTACATCTCCTTACAAAATTTGTCAATAGCTTGAAATAAATTTCTTAACAAAATTTTTTCAAAAATTTTTAAGCGCTTGCAAAAATTTATTCTCCCTGCTAAAATGTCTACTTGAACAAATAAAACATTAGCGAAAGGAGAATTTTACATGGATAATGATAACAGAAAAAAAGACGAATGTCAATCAGATGAAATTTCCTTTGTCGTTTACGTGATTTGGTGCAACATCACAGGCAAATACTACGTAGGCGCCACGAGTCAAAAGTACGCTTACACGCGCATTAGTCAGCACAAAAAGGGCACTAAGCAATTTGTTGACCTCGAAATTAAGCGCACCGGCTGGGAAGAATCAAACTGGTACTGGTGGCTCGTCGAAGAAAATATCCCCGCGAATCTTATCAGCGAACGCGAGCAGTATTGGGTAGCTTTTTTTGACTGCGTTTATCCAAAAGGCTATAACAAAACTTTTGGCGGAATCGGTAATATTATCGTTTCAGAAGATACTCGCGAAAAAATGCGTGAAATTGCGCTTGAAAGAGATATGGGCGGTGAAAATAATCCTATGTACGGCAAACACCATACCGACGAAACTAAAGCCTCCATATCTGCCAAAATGAGCGGTGAAAATAGTCCCAGTTACGGCAAACCGCCTGCCAACAAAGGCGTACCTGCGTCACCTGAAACAAGAGCTAAACTTTCCGAATTACGTCAAGGTGAAAATAATTCTTTTTATGGCAAGCACCATACAGAAGAATCGAAAGAAAAAAATCGGCAAGCACATCTCGGCAAAAAAGCCAGTCCCGAAGCCCGCGCAAAAATGTCTGAATCACAAAATGCAAGGTACGCCGATCCTGCAGTACACGAACAACTTTCTGAATCGCGTAAAGGTGAAAAAAATCCTTTTTATGGCAAGCACCATAGCGACGAGACAAAAGCTAAACTTAGTGAAGCGAATACCGGCAGACCTGCTTGGAATAAAGGTAAAAAAGCCAGTCCCGAAACCCGCGCTAAAATGAGCGCCTCTGCAAAAGGCAAAAAGCTCAAACCCGAAACGAAAGCTAAAATTTCAGAATCCATAAAAGGCGAAAACCATCCCAATTATGGCAAGAAAACAAGCAAAGAGACAAAAGCTAAAATTAGCAAAGCAAATAAAGGTAAGCCCGCGTGGAATAAAGGTAAAAAAGCCAGCGCCGAATCTCGCGCTAAAATGAGTGCGGCACAAAGAGCAAGAGCCGCCGCT
>CAJOKY010000256.1 GCA_905235425.1 uncultured Selenomonadaceae bacterium | reverse complement strand
ATTAAATCTGCGCGGCAAATTTCCAGCGCGGGATAACGTTCAATAAGTTCATCAATTTTTTTATGAGTGCTGTCTTTAATAATTATCAAATCCTTTCATTTAACCACTTGTCAGCATCAGTATAAATTTTATTCACGTCGTCCGGTCTGTCAACGCCAAGCAAATCTTGACTAATGCTGTCACCGGCATTAATTCTCGTATACGCCAACCACCGATATGAAATTCTCAAATTTTTCACGTCGTCAGGATTGATTTTTAAATCAGTTCCGGGAATTGCAGGTTGTAATTCATCAGCTTCATTGATAGAAGTCATTTCAACGATTTTCCAAACGTCACCACGCTTTTCAACGCAATAAAGCAAGCGCATATAAGACGTTAAAACCGCGTCAACGCCATTGACTTTCACGCTGCGAATTGTGGTCGACGGATACTCAACAAATGCACGATTTTTATTTTGGTGAATAAGCGCACCGCCGCAACGATTTACATTGAAATTTTCTGTCGCCGCTTCGGCAGGATGTTGACCGACGAAAGATTTAACGCCGCCGCTTTGCCAGCTTGTATGAATTTTTGCATCTTCTGCGTAGCATTCAGCTAATTTTTCATCTCGGTGACTAACTCTATAAAGACGCTCCGACACTATCAAATTGTTTATCGCCTCATAGTCAGTCATTTTATTTTTAGCTTCACTCATTCCACAAAAAATTATCATAGTCATTAAAAAATCGTAAAAAATTTTTTCATTGCGATTCCTCCAATTTACCTGTCCCAGCGATAATGAAATTTGAATATCTCGCGTTCATCAGTTTTCGGTAATTGGTTCTGCATCAATTTCAAAATATCATAATTCCTCAAAATTTCTTTGCCGCGTTCGACAAATTTTTTGTTGTCAGAAAAATGTTTGTACAAATTTTCTATAACTTCATCGGATTCATTGATAAATTTGGACACGCCGGTAAAAACTTGCGATACGATTTCTGTAGATTTTTCAAAATTCAAACCGGAATTTGCAGCGCCTTCAATCAGCGAATTAATAGCCACTAAAGAATACATCGTGCCACCGATAATTAAATCACCTGCCATCTCTATTTCTTTATCTGAAGACATTTTGACAGTTTTGCCAAGTTGCGACAAAAAAAGTTTCGCCATCATTTCAGCATTGGCAGATTTAACCGAGCCGACGGCATAAATGCACATACCTTCACCGACCAAAATCATTTGATTCAGTATTGTACGAATTACCGGATGACCGGGAAAATATTTTTCAAGCATTTCAATCGTCAAGGCATATGTACAAGAGACAATCAAAGTATCTTTAGGAATTTTTTTATCTATTCCAATTAGTTCACTTTCAATATTTTCACCCATAGGAAGTGCAATTACCAAAATTTTAACTTTAGGCAGAAACACCATAGGATCAGTAACGGCATTTGCATTGTAATAGTCACGAAATTGGGTACAGCGCTCCTCCGTTTTGCAAGCTACATACATATCAGCAGGATTCCTTCCCACCTGTCTTGTAAAGGCTGCCAAAATTAATTCCGTGATAAAGCCGTCGCCGATAATTCCTCTGATAACCTCATCAGCCATTTAATATTCCCCCGATATCTTTACTTGTTATGGCATGGATTATTTCGCCAAAGTCCAATTTTTTCCTTGATGTACGTCTACAAGCAGAGGAACTTTCAACGTCTCTACATTTTCCATAGCGTCGCGAACAATTTTTGTCACTTCGTCCAATTCGTCGGCAACAGTTTCAATAACCAATTCGTCGTGTACCTGCAGAATCAAGCGGCTTTTAAAGTGCGCCAAATTTTTTTCGGCGTTAATCATCGCAATTTTAATAATATCGGCGGCGGTGCCCTGTATCGGCGTATTCATTGCCATACGCTCGGCAAGACCGCGTATGTGGAAGTTTGCATTTTTTATATTGGGAAGTTGCCGCCTCCTGCCAAACATTGTGGTAACGTAACCTAAATTTCTCGCCTGCTCAATCGTCGCGTCAAGAAAATTTTTGACTTTGGGATAGCGTTCAAAGTAAAGCTTAATGTAACTGCCCGCCTCCTGCCGCGTCGTACGTAAATCACGTGACAAGCCGTAATCGCTTATGCCGTAGACAATGCCGAAATTTACCGCCTTAGCTTTACGGCGAAGGTCGGGCGTAACGTCGGCAATATTCACGCCGAAAACTTCAGCCGCCGTACGCGCGTGAATATCTTCGCCGCTTAAAAAGGCGTTGATTAAATTTTCGTCGTCAGACATATGCGCCAAAAGTCTAAGTTCAATCTGCGAATAATCGGCGGAAAGTAAAACGTCGTAGCCTTCGCCCGGTTCAAAAAGTGCGCGAATCTTCCTGCCTTCCTCCGTACGAATAGGGATATTTTGTAAATTTGGATCTGAACTTGAAAGCCTGCCGGTAGCTGTCACGGTTTGATTGAAGTGCGTATGAACTCGGTGCGTCTCGGGATTAATCAGCGCCTGCAAGCCGTCAAGGTAGGTGGACTTCAACTTTGAAATAAGGCGGAAATTTAAAATCTCTTCAATAATCGGATGTACGCCGCGCAGATTTTCTAAAACCTCCGCGTTGGTAGAAATGCCGGACTTAGTTTTTTTCTTAGTCTGCTTGAACTGCGGCAGGTTCAATTTTTCAAAAAGAATTTCGGCAAGTTGCTTAGGTGAATTTATATTGAACTCTGTACCAGCCAGCGCGTAAATATTTTTTTCACTCTCGGCAATGCGAATTTCCATTTCGGCGGACTTTTCATCAAGTCTTTTAGTGTCTACGAAGACGCCGCGATTTTCCATTTTAGCCAAAACGTCTGTAAGCGGCAATTCAATTTCGTCATAAAGCTTTTTCATATCAAGCGCGACAAGTTTTTCTTCGTAGAGCTTGCCCAATTTTTCAATGGCGGTAACCTGCGCGGCAATGGAATTGTCAGGCATCTGCAAGCCGTCAAATTCAAGCGGCAAAAGTTTTTCGCAGGTGTAATCGTCCATTTCGGGATAGACAAGGTACGCGGCAACTTCAATGTCAAAAACGTTCGGCGTAACGGCAAATTCAATCTCTTTCAAAATATTTTTAATAGAATGGACATAAATTTTGCCGCTGAACTCATTGAAAATTTTTGTAAGCAAAGTTTTATCGACAGAAAAAATTTCGCCGTCCGAAACCTTAACGGCATTGCCGGAGATTGATAAACTTTTAGCCGAGAAGATTTTATCAATAAATAAATCCTGCTCACTATTCCCTGTTTCCTGTTCCCTAAAACCAACCTCCGCGCAGATTTTATCGACACGCAGATAATTTACCGTACTTTCGGCAAAGAGATTTTCCAATGTATCAAAAATTTCGTGAACTTTTTTCTTGACGTTTTTCAATGCGTACCTATCGCAAAATTTATCGACAAGCGCAAAATTCGGCGTGATTTCAAATTTTATAGCATCAAAAATAATATCCGGTACGTCACAATTAATCTGCGCGAGTTGC
>CAJOKY010000255.1 GCA_905235425.1 uncultured Selenomonadaceae bacterium | reverse complement strand
CCTAAAAGCTACTTGCTAACAGCTAATGTCTCCGCCGCATAATGTTAAATTTAAAAGCGCCATACGTACCGCGACGCCGTTTTGTACCTGTTCATGTATCGCTGAATGCTGTCCATAAGTTACGGCATTTGAAATTTCCAGTCCCTTATTCTGCGGACCCGGATGCAATATTAACACGTCGTCTTTAGCCAATTTTAAGCGCTCGTCGTTTATGCCGAACACTCTTGCGTATTCGCGCGGCGACGGGAATAAGCCTGCCTGTTGACGTTCAAGCTGTATTCTCAAGACATTGACAACGTCGGCATCTTTAATCGCGTCCTCAATGTTTTCATGAACTTGTACGCCGTCAAATTGGAAAAATCGCGGCAATAAGGTTTTCGGTCCTGCCAAATGAACTTCCATACCCATTTTAGTCATGCCAAAAATATCAGAACGTGCAACGCGGCTGTGTACGATATCGCCGACAATCGCAACTTTCAAGCCTTCCAAGCGATTTTTAAACTGCTGAATCGTGAACAAATCCAGTAAAGCTTGCGAAGGGTGGGCATGAGCGCCGTCACCTGCATTTATGATAATCGGCGAAATAACCTGCGCGGCATATTGTGCAGAGCCTTCTGCTTTATGACGAATTACAACCGCGTCAACGCCCATTGCCTCAATCGTTTTAAGCGTGTCACGTAAACTTTCGCCTTTAACAATGCTTGACGTAGACGCATTGATACTTACAACGTCAGCGCCGAGATATTTGCCTGCCAATTCAAATGAAGTACGCGTCCGCGTTGACGGTTCGCAGAAAAGATTTACAATCGCACGTCCGCGCAGATTATTCAGCTTTTTCACGTTACTGCATACAACTTTTTTCATTGTCTTTGCAACGTCTAAAACTAATTTAATTTCGGCGGCGGTAAAATTTTCTAAGCCTATGATATTTCTTTCGCATAAATGCGCGTCCGAATTATTTTCCAAATTAATTCCTCCTGTCAAGATTATTCAACGCAGAGCCGTTTTTCCACGTCAATGCCCAGCCTTTCAAGCCGTCATCTCTTTCAAGAAATTCCCAAACTTCAACGCCTAAATTTAAATCTGTCGGTTCGCCTTGATATTCGCCCCACGCTTTTTGTACATTGGGCGTAATAAAATTTTTAATATTTTCTGCGCTGAGATTCCAAACGTGACCGCCGTTGTACCAGCCAAGATAACCTCTTCTAAGCGGCATAAGCAAGTAAACAAAATCGCCTTCATTAAGCGTAGTACGAAATTCGCCTTTAGGGGACGTTGCCGCTGTAAACGTACGCAAAATTTTCACGGCATGCGCGGCAGGGTAGGCATAAGTTACGCTTGACGTTCTTTTTACAAAATCGCCTGCCTTCAAACTTCCAATAACTCTGTTATTGCGCGGCGCGGCGTAAAGTTTAATTTCGGTGTTCACGGTATACTTAGCGTAATTTCCGGCGTCGATGTCGCCGGGTACCATTTCATTTATGGTTACTTCAGCAGGTGGCGCGGCGGCAAGGCAGATTGACGAAAAAATTATCAGCGCCAAAGTACATAAAGAAAAAATTTTTTTCAAATCGTCCACCCCTAACAGATAATCAGGGAACAGGGATTAGGGATTAGTGAGTAGTAAGTAGTGAGTAGTGAGTAGTTAAAACCTACAATCTACAATCTACCCTCTACTCTCTACCCCTTAATCAGGGAACAGGGAACAGGGATTAGGGATTAGCCATTAGCCATTAGCCATTAACAGCTAACAGCTAATAGCTAAAAGCTAACACCTAACCTCACGGCAACGTTTTAAATTCGTCAACGGGCCAAAAGATTAAAACGGCTTTACCCTTGATTAAATTCAGCGGCACAAACCCCACGTCGGCAAATCTGCTGTCTTCTGAATTATTTCTGTTATCGCCCATAACAAATACAGTTCCTTCAGGTATGGTGACCTTAGGATATTCGGTGCGCGTCTTTTCCAAAATATAATCTTCGCGTTGCAGTTGATCGTTTACATAAACGCGCCCTTCCCTAATCTCAATGGTATCACCTGCCGTAGCAATTACGCGCTTTATAAAATCGCGGCTGGTGTCACGCGGATAACGAAATACAATAACTTCGCCTTTCAAGGGTTCACGAATGTGATAAATAAATCTGTTGACAACCAATCTTTCAGCGTCCTGCAATGTCGGTTTCATACTCGGTCCGTCAACAATGTAAAGCTCCACGATAAATGTACGAATGATAAGTGCAATTATGATTGCCGCCGAAATGGATATGACCCACTCTTTCAACTCCTTGACCCAATCCTTTTCTTTAGTTGTGTCCATAAACAAATCCCCTTTGTTTTGCGTTAAACTAAACTGAAATATTCTGCCGTCAAAATGATTTTCCTGCCGTAATTATGCGGCAAATTTTTTTTTGCATTTATTCACGCCGTCAACTATAATACTTTAGTTTAAACTTATTTGAAATTGGAGGATAATCTGTTGTCAAAAATAGAACCTTTTAAAGAAAAACTTTATGTGACACGTCCCGTGCTTCCCCCACTGGATGAAGTGACTGAAAAACTGCGCGAAATTTGGGAATCTAAATGGCTGACAAACGGCGGCAAGCAACATTTCGCATTGGAAGACGAGCTTAAGGAATTTTTAAAAGTTCCTTACCTTTCGGTATTCAACAACGGCACAATCGCGCTTATGGTTGCCGTACAGAGTCTTCGTCTGCAAGGTGACGTTATCACGACGCCCTTTACCTTTGCCGCAACGCCGCACGTATTGAGCTGGAATAACATCAACCCCATTTTCTGCGATATCGACGAAGAAACAATGAACATTGACGCTGATAAAATTGAATCCATGATAACGCCGCATACTTCCGCAATTTTGGCTGTACATGTATTCGGTACGCCGTGCAACGTACAAAAAATTCAGCAAGTCGCCGATACATACGGGCTTAAGGTAGTTTACGACGCGGCTCACGCTTTCGGCGTGGAAATTGACGGTCAAGGCATTGGAACTTTCGGTGATATTTCTATGTTCAGTTTTCACGCTACAAAACTTTATCATACGTTGGAAGGCGGCGCGTTGGTCTTTGCCGATAAAAACCTTAAGCAACGAATTGACTTGCTCCGCAATTTCGGCATTAAAAATGAAGAGGAAGTAGTTATGCCCGGCATTAACGGCAAGATTGACGAAGTACGCGCGGCTGTCGGCAGAATTATGTTAAACTACGTTGAAAGTGAACAGGCTAAACGTCGCGCTCTTCATAAGGTTTACGACGAGGAATTGGGCAACATCGCAGGTATTACGCTTATGCCGAAGTGCGGCGATAACGTCAAGCGTAATTATCAGTACTATGTGATTCGCATTGATGAAAAAGTTTTCGGTAAGTCGCTTATGTCTACGACGAACTCAAAAAATATAACGTCTATGCGCGGAAATATTTTCATCCGCTTTGCAGTGATTATACCTGCTACCGTCAATTAAACTCGTCGCGTGAAGATAATTTACCCGTCGCTACCGTTATCGGTAAGCAGGTTTTAAGTCTGCCAATGTACGGCGATTTGACGGCGGATGACGTTAGAAGAATCTGCGCGATGATAAAGGAAATAGCTAGTAGAGGGTAGATTGTAGAGGGTAGATTCTACACCCTACACCCTACTCTCTACCCTCTACCTCCTACCCCCTAATCCCTAATTTAGAAAGGAAATATTTATGTTTGCAAAAATTAAGGCTGTATCTTCCTATCTGCCTGAAAAGATAGAAAAAAATATTGACGTTGTCGAGGAGCGTTTCAGCAAAAAATTAGGCGTTGTCGATCGCCGCATTGTCGCCGATGATGAATCCGCCGGCGATTTGGCATTTAAAGCGGCAGAAAAACTTTTCGCCGAATATGACATTGATCGCAATGAAACAGATTTTATCTTGCTCTGCACGCAACACCCCGATTACCAAATGCCGCATACTTCGCCGCACCTGCAATACAGATTGGGACTTTCTCAAAAAGTCGGCTCAATGGACATTGCCTTAGGTTGTTCCGGCTACATTTACGGTCTTGCAACGGCTAAGGGCTTGATTGAAACAGGCTTGGCGAAAAAAATTTTGTTCCTTACGTCAAGCGTCTATTCAAAGTATATCAACGTGAAGGATACGTCGGTTAGACCGCTTTTCGGCGACGGTGCAACGGCTACGTGGATTGAAGGCGTTGACGAAGAAAAGGAAAATATTCGCGCCTTTGTATTCGGCACAGACGGTTCACGCTACGACAGGCTTTATATTCCGGTAGGCGGCAGCAGATTGACGCCGCGCAGTACGCCGGAAGTCTTTGAGTACGACGAAAATAAAAATTACCACTCCAACTACGAAGTTTATATGGACGGCATGGCGATTGCTTATTTTACTCTGCGCGAAGTGCCTAAACTTGTAGACGACGTACTTAAGCTTGCCGATATCACCCGCGCAGATTTGGACTACTGCATTTTTCATCAAGCCAATGAATTTATGCTCGGCTACGTGCAGAAGAAAGCAAAATTGGAAGATGTCCCATACCATAACAAAATCACTCATGCGGGAAATTTGGTTTCCGGCAGTGTTCCATATGCGATTGAAGAAGTTGTAACTTCTGTTGACGTGAAAAATTTGCATAACGTCCTTTTAACCGGTTTTGGCGTAGGTTTAAGCTGGGCAGGTTGCCTGGTCGATTTATCAAGCGTAATTCCAGGCAACACTCCAGCCAATGGAACTTCACGCGAATCTTTGAAGATACTTTTAGCGGCGTCAAGAATATCCATTGCCGTTTGCGCTACAGCATTTTCAGCGTTATCAACAGTTTGTACAGCGTCCTTCTGAATTTCAGTAGCTTTTTGTTCAACCTGCGCGGCAGTATCTTTAGCGTCCTGCTTAACTTCCTCTGCCTTCTGTTCAACTTTTTGCTTAGTGTCATTAGCGGCGTTATTTCCACAGCCTGAAAGTATCATCGACGCAAAAAGCAACATCGCTACAATTTTTTTCATTACAAAACCTCCAGCATTTTT
>CAJOKY010000254.1 GCA_905235425.1 uncultured Selenomonadaceae bacterium | reverse complement strand
ATTTCAACCGGCAAAAATTTTTCAATCTCGTTAATAATGGGACCCGCCGCGCCGTTGCCGGAGTTAATGACAATTTTAAACGGCTTAAGCGATTTAACGTCAACATAGGAAAGAAGGCGCTTGATATATTCCGGCATAACGTCAATTTTGTAAACCGTGCCCGTAGCCTTTATGTGAGACCAATCGCGGCTTTCATCTTCAATCGCCTTTTTAATGTCAAGCAGTCCCGTAGCAGGACCAACGGGTAAAACGCCTCTCTTGACGAATTTCAAGCCGTTGTAGTCTTTCGGATTATGCGAGGCGGTAACCATAATTCCGCCGTCAAAATCATTAAAGCCGGTTGCAAAATAAATCATTTCCGTGCCGCACTGCCCCACGTCGTAAACGTCACAGCCGGATTCAGTAAGACCGCGTGCAAGCGCGTCACTGATTGTTGGACCGGTAAGGCGAATATCGTGACCTATGGCAACTTTTTTAGCGCCGAAAAGTTCGGGAAAAACTCTGCCGACGCGATAAGCCAACTCTTGATTAATGCTGTCGGGATAAATTCCGCGAATATCATACGCGCCGAAACCTGAAGTATTTATTGCCATAGAAAAACACGCCTCCTGCTTAAAAACCAAAACAATTTTTCAGTCATATTGTTGACTTTTAAATTTTATTCTACTTTATAAAAGAATATCCTTTTAAATTTGCAGAAAATTTTAAATGAATTTTCACTGAAATAACTCCCCTGCAAAGGATAAAAAATTTAAGTTTTGGGTTGCAATTATCGAAGGAATTATGTAAAATTACATAAAAATTCAAGGATGTTTTTCTTAACGGGAAGATTTTTTTCAAAGGAAGGGTGAATAAAGATGGCGATGACGATTTCCGGCATGGTTAATTCGGGATTTAATTTTACAAATATGTTCCCGAATAACATAAGAAACCAAAATGCCGCACAACAATCTATATCCAATATGTGGAACGCATATAGTTCCGCGCAAAACAACGCAACAGCTAACGCGGCTGCTCTGCAGGAAGTCAGAACCAATGCAATCAGCGCTTGTTGCCAGCTACGACGAAGCCAAAACAGCTTTTTATAATGAGTTTGATGCAAACATGAACGATCTTTCCGCGTCCGCAAAAGAAGTCAAGGATTTTGATTTTCAGAGCGTGACACAAGCATTTTCTGCGGCGTCAAAAGTCGTTGAGGCAGTAGCTGAAAATACAGAAAATGCTAAAGCAGCGGTACAAACAGGTCAAGAAGAAGCATCAGCTGAAGAAAATATCAATACAGATGCATTTTCTGCGGCGTCAAAAGTTGTTAAGGCAGTGCAAGATGCACAAAGTAAAGCGGAGGCAAATCAAACCGCCGCCGATAAAGCCGGTGCTCCGCGATATGTCGAAAGTGATTTTGGCAGGACTATAGTAGAGCCGGAAGTTCCCGACGTAGTTGTAAATGTCGACGGATCTGTTACGACGACAAATGCAAACGGCAACAAAGTTACTTCTTACGGCAACGGCGCGATAACCAAAACCGAAACTTACGACAACGAAGGCAATAAGCATATTGAAACGGCGTACAGCAAGGTTATGCAGTCTGCCATGAAGACAATTCAAGATTTTGTTGACGACTACAATGCAAGTATAGAATTTTTCCAAGACAACAATTCTGTTTCTGCGCGTGTCGGCAGAATGGCTGAACTTTTTGGAGATACTACTTACCGTGCGCAAAGTTATGATTCTATCGGTATTAGCGTCCAAAATGACGGCACTTTGGCAGTGGATCAAGAAAGACTTGCGCGAGCTATCGTTGACAATCCCGAAAGAGTGTCCAATATTGTAGGAGACGGCGGATTGGCTGATAAAGCGGAAAGTCATGTAAACGTTGCTAACAGTCAGCGCAGTCAACTTTTCCCCAGCGCTCAATCTATGTTCGGTCAAGAACTTTCAACCGCGTCATTCTATACCAGCAATGCTTATTTAAGTGTGAACTCTTTCTCAAATCTCGGCAACCTTGTAAATATGATGTTCTAAAAATTCTTGTATAAAAAATTGACGTTTCGGTAACGTCAACATAATTCTTTCAATCGGCGGAAAATCTTTCGTCGATTTTTTTTATAGGGAGATGATAATTTTGAAAAAATTTTTGCCTAAATTTATCTCTGCAATAATTTCAATGCTGATTTTTATAATGTCTGCCGTTGCCTTCGCCGCTGATATGCCGGATTTCAAAGAGCTTGATTCAAGTATAACGCTTGATGATGACGCGGAAGGCGAAGAATTAGACGACTTGGAAACAGGTTGCCGCACGTATGTTTACCGAACGCCGATTGGCAAGGAGGCTAATTTCGCGGCTCAATATACCAACCGCCTTTTAAAAACGGGTAAATTCCAAATTTTAAGTCACTACACGGAAAAAGACGCTACCACTAACTGGGATATAATTCACCTAAACTATGTCGGCGGCGACAAAAAGGTTGCACAATTTTATCATACCGGCGCGGCTAATTCCTGCAATGTTGACCTGCACAGCACGATAGGCGAAGGCTACGTATTTATCACTATTGCGACGGGTTTAATTTACGGCTACGAAAAAAACGTTTCGCCTGCAGTTCCGGCGACGCCTGCACCTTCTCAACCGACGGTAAGTCAACCTGCGCGGACAAACTCAAATGAAGTGCCCGACTTTCTGACAATCGGCAGTAACAAAATAGTTTTTCGCAAGTCACAAATTAACAGTGACGGTACTACTTCAATTTTTTATGACGGCAATTTACGCGACGATTTACGCGAAGATTTTATCAGCAAGTACTCAGCACTTTTAAAGCAGTACGGCTTTAACTTCATAAACTACGACAAGACGAAATTCAACAGCAAACGCTTACAAAAAACTCGTAGCAGTGAGACGTGGTTTTTTCAAAACAGCAGCTACGGACAAGTCAAGTTAAAGCGTGTTCGTGAAAGTGACAAAGGCAAGGTTGAATTTACCGTTACGATAACCACAGACCTTTCTTACGCCGCAAATTACGTCAACCCGCGCAGAAATTCTGGCGGCGACGGTAGCGGTCAAGTTTGTGTTGCTTGTCATGGCAGTGGGAGATGTAGTGAATGCGGCGGCGACGGCTATTTATACAAATGGGACGGCGTCAGCGGCATTAACAGATATGAACAGTGCGGACATTGCTTAAACAGCGGCAGATGCCCCGATTGCGGCGGTGACGGCATACTTTAATGAAAAAAATAAGCGCTGATTCTGCGTGAGAAAAAGCGCGTCAACTAAAATTTTCATTCGGCGGAAAAATCTTTCGTCGAAATTTTTTTTGTCAAAATTAATTTCAAGTCAATGCTTGTACTTGTAGAAAAGCCAAATTGCGCCAATCCAAAACGGCATTAAAATTACTGCAAGCCGCATTTCTTTCATTGTAAACATTAAGCAAATGACGCCTGCCAAAAATGCCAAGCACAGGTAATTTGTGAACGGGTATAAAATTGACGGGAATTTGGTTTTATGACCGACCGTCGCGCAGTGCTTACGGAATTTTAAGTGCGTCAAAATTATCAGCGCCCAAGTCACGACAATAGCACCAATTACGATTGACATTAAGTACATGAAAATTTTGCCGGGAAAAAGATAATTCAGCACGACGGCGATTAACGTCATTCCTGCAGAAACTAAAATGCCGTTCATCGGAACTTTGCGGCTTGTAAGTTTTTCAAAAAATTTCGGCGCGTTGGACGTTTCCGCCATACCGAAAAGCATACGCGATTCACTGTAAATTGCCGAGTTGAAAACTGAAATTGCCGCTGACAGTACGACGAAATTTAAAATATGCGCGGCGGCAGGTATGCCGAGATTTTCAAAAATCTGTACAAATGGACTTGCCTCGACGCCGACTTCATTCCACGCCCATAAACTCATCATCACAATCATTGTACCGACGTAAAAAATTAAAATTCGATAGATAACTTGATTAATCGCACGCGGTATGGTTTTATCGGGATTTTCAGCCTCGCCCGCCGTTATGCCTATTAACTCAATGCCGCCGAAACTGAAAAGTACGGGAACCGTCGCCGTTATCATTCCCCATACGCCGTGTGGGAAAAAGCCGTCGTGTATCCAAAGGTGACTGAAATTTTCGGGAAATGGTCTTGCGTCCGCAAAAATAAAGTACGTTCCGAAAATTATCATGAAAATTACGGCGGAAATTTTTATAAGCGCCATCCAAAATTCAATTTCGCCGTATGCGCTGACGGTTACCAAATTTATCGCCGTGATTATGACAAGACAGACAAGCGCGCCTACCCATTGCGGCAGGTCGGGGAACCAATACGCAAGATAAATTCCTACCGCCGTAAGCTCCGCCATACTCATGACGACGTACAAAAACCAATAATTCCAGCCCGACAAAAAGCCGGCAAAGTCACTCCAATATTTACTTGCGTAGTAGCTAAATGAGCCGCTGACGGGTTCTTCAACTGACATTTCGCCGAGCATTCTGACAATAAAAAAAATTATTATGCCGCCGAGAAGGTAACTTAAA
>CAJOKY010000253.1 GCA_905235425.1 uncultured Selenomonadaceae bacterium | reverse complement strand
AGTTAAAACGATTTTATATCAGAAATTCAGAAAAATCAATAGGCGCGAGAAATTTTTTTAGCCTTTCGCAACGGCTTGGCTGTCACCTATAGACTGCGCGAAGAGAATTTTTTGTGCAGAAGATAATTTAGCGGCTTTAGTAAAAGCGTCGGTATCGACAGAGCCGCGCAAACTGTTACCGTAGCCGAGATTGTTAGCCATGAGAGCGACACTTTGGCACATAGTACCGACGGCGATATTGGCGAAAGCGGCTTGACGTTCGGCGTTTACGGGGCGGCTTGAACTTTTCCAAGCGTCTGAATTTTCGACGTATACGAGACTTAACGGCGCATTTTTGACACATTCTTGAGGACGTTGTGCAGAAGTGGTAGCAGTGCGGAAATCGCCTTTAGTGATAAGTTTCAGTTCGTGTTTATCGGGCAGGTAGAGGTAAATGCCTTCGGCAGTAACGGCGTAAACGTCGACAGCATAAATACTCATTGCGGCGGGGTTGACGTGACCTTTCGTGCCGTTGAAACGCGTTGTAATGCCGTTCGCCGCCCAAAGAATATTGGAAAGTTCCTGCTTGCTGAGTGGAGCGCCGGAAAGATCGCGGCTAGTTTGACGTTCGCGCATGACTTCACCGAGTTGCTTAGTACGCGTTATAGACGGCGCGGGTAAAGAGATATCAGATGCCGCCGCGCAGAAAGCGCCGGAATTGAAGATAAGCGCCGCAGTAAGAATGGCGCTTGCGAAAATTTTTTTCATGACCAAAACCTTCTTTCAGGGGGTAGGAGGTAGAGGGTAGATTGTAGGAGGTAGGGGGTAGATTTACTTTCTATTTTCTACCTTCTACTTTCTACCTTCTACTTTCTACTCTCTACTCTCTACTCTCTACAATCTATTCATCAGTATAAAGTTTCATGAGCCGCTTGCGAACAATCATAAATGCAACGGCAAGCGGAATGCAAGCGCCTACCCATGCAAGCGGAGCAGCCAAGCAAGCGCCGAAATATCCCCAATACTCAACCAAGAAAATTGCCGCCAAAACACGCATAACCAATTCCACGCCGCCGGCAATGGTCGGTACGACACTTTCACCTAAGCCTTGAAGTGTAAATCTGAAAATAAACAGCAGAGACAGTACCCAGTAAAAGCCGCCGTTTACAATCAGAAACAAGCGTCCGTAATCAATGACCTGCGTCTGTTCAGCGCCTACGAAAATCTCAATTAAATCACCTCCAAAAAACACGTTGAAAACGGCAACGGCAATGCTGAATGAACACGACATCCAAATACATTTTTTGACGCCTTCATTGATACGTGCAAATTTTTGAGCGCCGAAATTCTGCGCGGTGAATGCGGAAATAGCAACGCCGAAAGACATCATAGGCATAACGGCGATACCGTCGACACGATGAGCCGCCGCGAAAGAAGCCACTGCAATGGGACCTAAGCCGTTAAGCGCCATTTGCAGTACGAGAGCGCCTATTGCGATTATGGACGTTTGAAAGCCCATAGGTACGCCGATTCGCAAATGTTCCCAAATAATTTTTTTGTCGAATTTAAAATCTTCGCGTCGTACATGCAGGATAGGGACTTTTTTCAGAATGTAGACGAAACAAATTATATTGCCGATAATCAGAGAGGCGATAGTAGCACCTGCCGCGCCGGGTATACCTAAATCAAGACCGATTATCGCGATTGGTTCAAACAAAATATTAATTGACAGCGTGACGGCTTGAAAAACGGTAGGCATCTTGCTATCACCGAGTGCACGCAGTAAATTTGACTGCATTTGAAGCATGATGAAACCGATAACGCCGCCGTAAATAATGACAATGAATTGGTAAGCGCCGTCTATAATTTCAAGCGGGGTTTGCATAAGTATCAGCAGTTCATAACAAAAAGTCACGCCGAAAATTGAAAGCAGTATCGACGAGATTAATGACAGCACGATACAGCAAAGGGTACTGTAGCGAATGCCGTCAAAATCCTTCGCGCCGAAACGCTGTCCCGTGTAAATGGAAAAGCCGCTTGTCATGCCCATAACGAATCCGAGCATTAAAAACATCATCGGACCGGTACAGCCTACCGCCGCCAATGCCTCAACGCCTAAAAATCTGCCTACAATCAGCGTATCGACAAAGCCGAAGAGTTGTTGAAAGACATTGCCTGCCAAAAGCGGCAGAGTAAAGTAGAAAATTAATTTAGCCGGTTCGCCTTCTGTTAAATCTTTTACAGCGCTTTTTTTCTGTTCGTCCATAATTTACAAAAAAATATCACCCAACCTTTTTTGTAATTTTAGTTGAGTGATTAATCTATTGTCAACAAAAATTTTTCCGTGATGCGTAAATCTGCGCGGATTATTTCAAAGTGTTTAAAAGCGTCTCTGTATTTTCGCGCATTTTGATTAAGTAGTCGTCCTTAGCGTCGGGCGTGGCGTTGCCGGTAACAATGGGGTCAAGCGTAGAAATAGTGGCGCCGGTTTCACGGGCAATGGTATCAGCGGCTTTTGGTGAATATTGCGGCTCGACGAAAAGCACTTTTACCGGCAGGGCGTTCACCTTAGCAATGCTGTCAGTCAGCTCCTGCGGCGTGGGTTCGGTACCGGGTTCACGTTCAATTACGCCGATAAGATTTAATTTAAATTCTGCCGCGAAGTAGGGGAACGCTTCATGAAAAGTGATAATATCTTTATGCGGCAGGTTATCAAGAGCAAAATGCATGTCGTCGCGCAGGGCAGAAAGTTTATTGAGATATTCCAGCGCATTTTTTTTGTACTGCTCGGCATGGGCGGGATCGGCGTCACAAAGTTGCTTAGTTATCGCCTTGACTTGATGCATATTGTAAGTGACGCTCATCCATACGTGCGGATTAATTTCGTCGCCGTCTTTAAGCAGGTAAATATCTTCAGATTTTGATGCGTCGATAATTTTTAAATTTTTCCGCGCAGAAGTCACCTTGTCCAAAAAATTTTCCATACCGAGACCGTTCACGATAAAAATATCAGCAGTTTCAAGCGTCTTCATGTCTTCGGTAGTCAGTTGATAATCGTGAAGGCAGCCTGTTTGCGGCTTAGTGAGGTTTATCACTTCGACGCCGTCAACGTCACCTGCAATGTTAATCGCGTCAAGATAAATCGGATAAAACGACGTGACGATTTTTAATTTATCGGACGCTTTATTTTCGCCGCAACCTGTCAGTGACAGCGTAAAGAATAGAATCAATGCGTAGCTTAAAAATTTTTTAATCACTAAAAAATCAACTCCTTTACAAATTTTAAAAATAAGTATACAGTTTGAGAAAATAAAAAGTCAATCGGCAGTTAATACGGGTGGCGTTTAAAAATTTTTTTAGATTTAATAAATTTCAACATTGAATAATTTGTAAATGGATAGTAAAATAAGAAACAATGTTTAGAGTCATCATAATATGCAGGTAGTTTAGAAGTGACAGAAATTTAAGTAGCAAAGAGAGAGGGTGTTGGTTTTTGGAAAAATCTACTGTTATAGGGATTTTCGCGGGACTTATTTCGGTTTTTGTAGGTATGATTTTAAAAGGCGCCCCGCTTTCGTCAATGGCAAATCCTGCGGCGTTCTTGATAATCATCGGCGGAACGTTTTCATGCTTGTTAAACGCCTTTCCTATGGACGTTGTAAAAAAGTTACCGCAACTTGTTAAGATTTTGTTGCATGCGGAAGATCATGGCAGTAACGTTGAATTGGTGCAAAAATTTATTGAGCTGTCACAGGTTGCACGTCGTGAAGGAATATTGGCGCTTGAAAGTCGCGTAGGCGAAATTCAAGATCCGTTTTTCCGCAACGGCTTAGGCATGGTTATTGACGGCATGGATCCTGACTTTGTAAGTGACGTTTTGGACGCCGAATTGGCGGTTATGGAAGAACGTCATTCAGAGGCACGATCCATATTGACGCAGGCAGGAACATATGCACCTACACTGGGCGTTTTGGGCGCGGTTGTCGGTCTTATTGCGGCGCTTGCTGACTTGTCTGACGTTAATAAACTCGGTCACGCTATATCGGCGGCGTTTATTGCGACGATTCTCGGTATTTTTACCGGTTACGTTATTTGGTTGCCTTTTGCAAACAAATTGAAAGTAAAATCAGCGTCTGAAATTGGTTACAAGCGTATGATTATTGAAGGCATTTTGTCATTGCAAGCGGGCGATTCGCCTACTGCGATTGAGGCAAAATTAATGGTATTCATTCCGCAGAAAGAACGCGAAGCAATTAAATCGGCATCGGGAGAATAATCTAGTAACCACTACTTACTAGTAACCACTACTAACTACTAACTACTCACTACTTACTAAAAAGGAAGTGAACTAATTGGCGAAAAAGAAACGCGGTAAAAAACACGAAGAGGAAGCCAGTGAAGCTTGGCTGTTGCCGTATTCGGACTTAATGACGCTTTTACTGGCGCTTTTCATAGCGTTGTTTGCAATTTCGCAGACAGACCAAACAAAATTGAATCAGTTGGCACAGGCATTTACTGCGGCTTTTAATATGGGCGGACCTTCATTCTTCGACAAAATGGGACCCAACGTCAGCACGCAACGCGAACTTATGTCTAATGATGAGGACTTGGGTAATGCGGCGTACATTCAAGAAAATCAAAATCTTGAAAGTCTTCAAGAACAACTTGACAATTACATTCAGCAAAATAATTTGGAAGATCAACTTTCAACGCAACTTGAAGAAGAAGGCTTGATGATTCGCATTAAAGAAAAGGCGTTGTTCCCTTCCGGCTCGGCTGATTTAGTTCCCGAATCACAGCGAATAGGACCTGTTGTCGCGGGACTTTTGGCGGCAGTTCCTGAACGCGTTTTAATTTCCGGTCATACTGATACAGACCCAATCAGCACCGCGCAGTTTCCTTCAAACTGGGAATTAAGCTCCGTCCGCGCCATGACGTTTATGAAATACCTTCTCTCGATTAATGAAAATTTAAATCCCGCGCGATTTTCCGCGATTGGCTACGGCGAATACAGACCCATTGCGCCGAATGATACGGCGGAAAATAAACAAAAAAATCGTCGCGTAGAAATTTTAATTGCGCGTACACTTTCATTTAATCCAAATGAAGGTCTCCATACAAAGAGTGACGTTGACTTAGTAGCAAAGTAGATTGTAGAGGGCAGGTTGTAGAGAGTAGGTTTTAACTACTCACTACTTACTACTCACTACTCACTAATCCCTAAAAAATGATTATCGGAATTGGAACTGACATTATAGAAATTGAACGTGTACGCCGTGCAGTAGCAAGTGAACATTTTACGCGGCGTGTCTTCACCGAAACAGAAATAAAATATTGTGAAAGTCGCGGAAAAAGTTCCGCCGCCTCCTACGCCGCACGTTTTGCCGCTAAGGAGGCTTTTTTTAAGGCGCTGGGTACCGGCATTGTTACCGCACTGCAAGAAGTTGAGGTGCGCAACGATTCTTTAGGCAAGCCGGAAATTTTTATCAGCGGCGCTACAAAAAAATTAGCTGATGAAAAGGGCGTCACTGAAATTTTTTTATCAATAAGTCATTCGCGTGAGTATGCAACGGCGGTTGTAGTGCTTACGTAATTTTTTATAGGAGATGTTGCGAAATGATTATAGAAGATATATTAAAATCCTATAGGGGGGGGGTATGGCGTATGAACTTCTTGCCGAAAAGCGCTTAGAAAATGAAAAGGCACTTGAACGTTACGGTTTCAAAGTTTATTCTCAAAATGACGAAGACGGTATCATTGAGGAAATTTTTAATCGCATAGGCACGACGAA
>CAJOKY010000252.1 GCA_905235425.1 uncultured Selenomonadaceae bacterium | reverse complement strand
ACGTTGTTGCCGTAAAATCCCGAGCGCAGTAAAGTTAAAATACAGGAAATTCCACTAACAAGGAAATCTGTATATGTACCCGTACGTTAGCGGGGAATTAAAGCCTGTGGAGCGTCGAAAAAAAGCAAGTAGCTACGGCAAAAGCGGACGCGGTGAAGCAGGAATGGGACATAAAGGTTTATAGCTTTTTATAAGTTCTCAGTAACGGACTTTTGTGATTACTACATCTCAGACTATATGGTGGAATGACAAAAATAGCCGGAGTGATTCTACAAATTCAAATGACAATGATGTTTTTATTTTGGATAGCTCTGCCGTGATGAATAATAATCCCTCTTCCACTACATCGGAAGATACCGACACAACTGACACCGACAACGGCGGTAATAATGCAGTGATAAATAACTATTACGATGATATCTATAACGTAACGGGAAGTAGTGCAGATGTTGTTGACAGTAGTAGCGTTTCAAGCAACGACAGCAACACCATGATAATTAACAAAGAAGGCAACACGTATACTTACAGTGGCGGTTATAAAATCATCAGCAATTATCAGGAAGGCGAAGTAGTACGCCTTGACAGCGATTATCAAGGTATTGACTTGAACGGTAACAATTTTTATGTAAAGTCAAGTAGCGGTCAATTATCAATTCAAAATATGCGCGGTAAAGTGATCGGCTACAGCGCCGGTGACGACAATGTCATAGCGTATTCTTACGTTGCATCTGTCGGCGGCAATATTGACGGTCGCGGCAGAAATCAAACTGAAATTTTAATCGGTGCCGATCATCAAAACAATCAGATTTTTGCAGGAAGTGGCGGCTCAAGTTTATGGGGTGGTAACGGCGGCGCTGATACACTTACCGGCGGCGACGGCTACGACGAATTTTTCTTCGCAATGGGCTCAGGCGGCGACGTGATTCAAAATGCCGGTTCAAATGACATTGTAAATTTGCTCGGCGTTACGCTTGACCAAATTTCAAACGTTTATGTAAGCCAAGAGCAGGTTCACATTGAATTTACAAGCGGCGAATTTTTACAGGTTAAGGGCAATACCGGCGTCGGTTATCGGCTTGAAAATAAAACGTACGTATGCAATCAGTCAACCGGCGAATGGTCAACTAAATAATAAAGCTTTTCTACGTAAAAATAAAATCGTTGCAAATTTTTGATAACGTTGCATTAACAGAGGCGCGCAAGGACGCGCGCTTTTTTTCTTTTGCGCCAAAAGAAAGTTAATCTAATTTCAACACGTCCTAACTTCACGAAATTTTCTGTGGAGTTTTTTTTATTTTGCATTTATGATAAAATTAGCAAAAAAATTTTCAGAGGTAAATTTTAATGATTAATATTGCAGTTCTCGGCACGGGAAAAATTATCCCCGAAGCCATTGAAGCCATTCAAAAATCTAAAAAATTTAAAATTGCCGTAATTTGGGCGCGTCCGCACAGCCGCGATAAAGCTCAAGCCCTTGCCGACCAATTCAACATTGAAAGAATCAGCACCGACATTGACGAAATTTTAAATGACGAATCAATTTCATTTGTTTATATCGGTCTTGTCAACAGCGTTCATTTTGAATACGCGAAAAAATGTCTTGACGCCGGTAAAAACGTCATTGTCGAAAAACCTTTCACCGTGACTTTGGCAGAGGCTAAGGAACTTGCCGACATTGCCATTGCTAAAAAGCTGTACATATTTGAGGCGATAACCAATTTGCATATGCCGAATTTTCACGCCGTGCAAGACGCGCTGAATCAAATCGGCGAAATTAAATTTGTTCAAGCTAATTACTCTCAATATTCAAGCCGCTATGACGATTACAAGGCGGGTGAAGTTGCTCCCGCTTTCAACCCCGAAATGTACGGCGGCGCTCTTCGTGATTTAAATGTTTACAACATTAATCTTGTCACTAAACTTTTTGGTCTCCCGCGCAGAGTGAATTTTACTGCCAATCGCGGCTTTAACGGCGTCGACACTTCAGGCATTTTGGTTTTGGTCTATGAAAAATTTATCGCAAGCTGTATCGCCGCTAAAGATTCTGAAAGTCCTTCCTACTTCCTCATTCAAGGTGACAACGGCTATATCAAAGTTGACGGCGCGCCGAATGTTTTTAAAGCCGTTGAAATTCGTATTCGCGGCGAAAAGACTAAGCGCTTTAATAAAAATAAATTTGAAAATCGTATGGTTCACGAGTTTGTGGAGTTCGCAAAAATTTTTGAGAAGGGAGATTATGAAGAGATGACGCGCTGTTTGCAGACTTCCCTTGATGTCGTGAAAATCGTCGACGCCTGCAGTAAAAATTAGTAATTGCCGGACGTTAAATTTTAAATGGTTAATAATCTTTACAAAAAAAATATTTGACAATTCTCCTTAACAAACTTAAGATTAAAAAATAAAAGTTCACTTCGATTTTTGGAAAGGAGAATTTTTTATTATGAAGAGTTGGAAAAAAATTTTAGCCGCCGCCGTAGCGTGCACCGCAATTTTAGGCGTAACACCTGCCAATGCCGCTTATCAGCTCAGCGACGAAGTGTCTAACCCGCCCGCCGCTCTGCAAATGGCGTCTCAAATCGGCGTCTTGAAATACGATAACCCATCTATGCGCTCTGCCGCTAACAAAGACGCTATCGTTATTTTGAGTTTCGGCACGACGTACAAAGACACCCGCGCTAAAACTATCGACGCTACCGCTAAGGCTATCGCCGCCGCTCATCCCAATGTTAAAGTCGTTACCGCATTCACAAGCCATATCGTACTGAAACATATTGCCGAAAATGAAGGCAAAAGCGATTATCAAACTCCTGAACAAACTTTAGACCAACTCAAACGCGAAGGCTATACCCGCATTGAACTTGTACCACTTGCCGTCATTCCAGGCATTGAATACAAGTACGACGTCGCTCTTTTCCATGAATATAAAACCCAATTCAAAACTATGACGCTTGCAACCCCGCTCATTTATTGGCAAGGGCAAGAAAATCAGCCCGACGACGTTACCGCAGTTTTGGAGGCTATGAACTTCCCCGCTTACAAAAAAGGCACTGCTATAATGCTTATGGCTCACGGTACCCCCGACCCTTCCAATGCCTATTACTCCGTTATCCAAAATAAACTGCGCGAAATGAAACGCGGCGACGTTCATATTTACACTGTCGAAGGATGGCCCGCTCTTGATGACGTTGCCGGTAGGCTTAAAATGCACCACGTCAAAAATATTATTTTAATGCCTATGATGATGGTTGCCGGTGACCACGCCAATAACGATATGGCAGGTGACGAGCCCGATTCTCATAAAAATTTCTTGAAGTCCAAAGGCTTTAATGTCGAAACACGCTTGCAAGGTCTCGGTGAAAATCAAAAAATTCGCGATATTTATGTTAATCACGCCAACGAAGCTTGGAACGCGCTGATGAATTAGCCAGGTGCTGTTAAATAAATCAAAAAAATCGTTGCAAATTTTGAGAGGCGCGCAAGGACGCGCGCCCGTCCGCGCAAACGACGTGATGTCGTTTCAGCGGACATGTTTTCTTTGTTACTTTCTTTTGCGCCAAAAGAAAGTAAGTACTAAAATCCAAAAGAAAGCAAGTATAAATTCAACACATCCTATATGTTAGGTGTTAGGTGCTGTTGAATAAATCAAAAAAACGGTTGCAAATTTTGAAAGCGTTGAAGTAGCAGAGGCGCGCAAGGACGCGCGCTTTTTTTCTTTTGCGCAAAAAGAAAGTTAATCTAAATTCAACACGCCCCGATGATTACCGGCTACCCTGTTTTCACTTTTAATTCAGTTTATGCCGCGTCACTTAACATCATTGTATATTTATATCTAAAACTCTTAAAAATTTTAATTTTATTTTACTTGAAATAGCTAAAGACCTATGTTATTATTTCCGAAGTATTTATAGGGGTTTTTATCTATTTTCATTTCGTTAAAATTTTTTTTAGTTTTTTGTTTTCTACAGCAAAGTAGTAATTGTTTCTGCACCCCCCCCCGTTGGTATGCGTGGGGAGTGTATCACGGGAGGAGTTGAGCTATGATTCTTAAAAATGTTTTTGATAAGGATTTAAAGGATTGTGTTATGGGAGGGATTCCAATGAAAAAGTTAATTTTTGATTTGCAGTTGTTTGACGACGAATCGGTAGTAGAGACACCGGAAGCGGCGGAAACCGTAACTTTCACGTATGCGAACGGCGTAGTTACCGGTAAAAGCGGCGACGATGAGTTGTTCACGATTAGCGGCTTGAAAAACGCTCCTGAAGCGTCGGTATATGATGCCACAAATAAAAAGGTCACTTTCAATGATGCCACGTTGTTTGGCACCAATAACATCACCATTGCGCCGGTTGATGGCAGCAACGAAACCTACACTCTTGCCTACTCCGGCACTAAGCCCGACGCTACATGGTCTGTCTCTAGCAGAACTGCAAAATATCAGCAACCCGCATACTACGAATTGGATAACGACGACGGAGTAATCAAATACCACGCTGCATCTGATATCGTGACGCTCGAACTCGACAAAGCCGGCATTACTAAAGACGATTTGGCTAAGTACCTTTTTGTAGACGAAGGCACTCCAAAAATCACCGTCAAAAGCGAGACGACGGGAGAATCCGGAGAGGAGACTACCACCTACCTTGCAGCCGGCTTTACCGTCAAAACCGACAACTACACTATCGGACTTAGCACCGAAGCCGAAACAAAAGTCGACGCGCCCAAAGTTTCAAACGCAAAACTCAACTTGTACAGTGCCCCCAATGGCACAGTGCAGGTTAAAGGCAATTGGTCTGCAGGCTACTACCTTTCAAACAGCGACAAGAAAATAGAATATTCTGCGGCAAAAACCGATCAAGTACTTGCCACTATCACCGGTCTTGCCAGAAACAAGCTTGCTGAAAGCACGAGCGGCGGTACTACTAAAATTGTCGATAGCGACGATGCTGAGGTCATAACATTAGCAAGTAACGAAATCACGTTGTCTAAAGGCGCTCTTTCCACATACAACATCAAAATTGAAAATGCCAAAGCGCCTGACGGCACGACTGCTAACAACTACACCATTAAATTAGACGCCACCGCAGATAACGGCATAACTACAGCTCAGCAAGATGGTAGCGCTCCTGGTAACGATAAAATTTGGGAACTTAAAAGCACCACAGCCACCTACAAAGAAGTTGTTCCTGCGTACTATACAGAGAAATCCGACACTGAAATCACCTACACCGCGCAGAGCGACGTTACCATTTTTGGCGTCATTAAAGGCTTGACAAACAGCCCTGCGGCAGAGGAAGGTTCAACGGCGGCACTTACTGTTTATGGCGACAATCATAAAATCGGCGTAGCGACTACAACAACTTCTGTTGATCCGGCAGAAACCACTATCACTAATGCAGAAGGCATTACCACTAAAGAAATTAAAGATGGCGATAAAATCATCGGCTACGAATTCACTGTCAATGCGAACGTCCTGCCTACAACTGCCGCTACAATTAGCTTGTCAGGCAACAATTCTAAGAATTCTAAGCTGACACTCGGCGCCGACGCAACCGCACAACAAGTAGTTATAAACTCCACTGCGGATCCTGCTGTTGCACCGTCATGGTCTGTCTCCGACGGCACTGCCACGCTGAGCGCGCAGCTTACTAATGGCTACATACTCAGTAGCGACACCAAAACCATTAAGAGCTACGCCGCTGTAACCAGCAACACGCCGCTCGTCACTATCACCGGTCTTAACCCCGACTTAGACGCTGCAAAACTCTCAGCAGCCAT
>CAJOKY010000251.1 GCA_905235425.1 uncultured Selenomonadaceae bacterium | reverse complement strand
TAAGCCGGAGCAAATTTTAATCGGCGGCGGTTCAAGTGAAATTATCGAAAAGGTTTTTCATACTTTCGGCGGCGATGCTAAAAAAGTCGTTTATCCCGTCCCCAGCTTTTCAATGTACAAAATTTATGCAAAGGCGGCTGATTCGCAAGCCGTACCCTTCGCGCTTGATGAAAAATTTGATGTTGACGTTGACAAATTTATAGCGACGGTTAAAGACTCCCGCGCAGATTTAGCCGTTATCTGCAACCCGAATAATCCCACCGGCAACGCGTTGACTGTTGACGAAGTTGAGAAAATTGCAAAGTCTATTGACTGCGCCTTCCTGCTTGATGAAGCGTACGTGGAATTTTACGGACACAGCGCTTTTAAACTTGTGGCGAATTATCCCAACTTAATTGTGGCACGAACTTTTTCAAAGGCTTATGGCTTGGCGGGAGCGCGTGTCGGCTACTCCATTGCCAATGCCGAAGTTACAAAGATGATTAACAAAGCCTTTATGCCGTACCATATGAACAAATTGAGTTTGATAACGGCGGATATCGTTTACCAAATGCGCGATGAATTTACACCGCGAATACAAATGATCATTGCCGAGCGTAAGCGTATGTCGGAGCGGCTTAAGAAAATTTCCGATCTTGAAGTTTTTCCTTCGCATACAAATTTTATTTTGATTCGGCATGAAAAGGCGGAGGCGCTTAAAAATTATCTTGAAAGCGTTGATATCGGCATAAGGTATTTTTCTCCTTCCGCGCAGGGACTTAAAAATTGTCTGCGTATTTCTATGGGTACACGTGAAGAAAATGACGAAGTTTTGAAAGCTATTACAGATTGGCTAAGTACGAATTAATACGAAGGGAGTTTTAAGATATGTTCAGCAACCATTGGAAAACAGCTCACCCTGCACGATGGGAAGTAGTGGCATTTTTTATTACCTTTATGATGATGTTTTTACCTGCTAATAATCTTGCATTTGCCAATGCAGAGTCTGACGCCCATAATAAACTTGGCAACGGGTTTTTCTATGCTGAAGATTATCAAAAAGCTCTTGAAGAGTATACAGAGGCAATTAATATTGACGACAAAATCGCCAGATATTTTTCAAATCGCGCTTGGACGTACATGCATTTGAAAAATTATAATGCCGCAAAAGCCGATTTCGATATAGCTATTTCTCTTGATGACAAATTAGCCAATGCTTACAGAGGGCGCGCTGAACTTTATAATGCACAAGGCAATATTGACGCTGCAAAGAAAGATTTTTATAAAGCGGGCTCTTTGTACTATGATGCCGGTGAGTGATTACTCAGAAGCAGTAGACGATCTTGTAAAAGCCATTGAAATTGACCATGAAAATTCCGAGTATTATGCAAAACGCGGCTGGGCTTATTACAGGTTGAAAAGATTCACCGAAGCTGAAAAAGATTTTAATGCTGCGATTAGGCTATCCGGTGACAACAATGCACCTGCTTACGAAGGGCGTGCCTACGTTTACAAGGATATAGAGAAATTTGATGAATCCAAAAATGATTTTTGTACTGCCATTGAAAAATATTATAACGAAGGGAACTACGAAGCAGCTAAATCTTGTTTAAAGTTAGTCATGCCAATGGACAATGATTCTCCTAAGGTATTGTTTTGGGCGGGTATGATCGCTCAAAATGTTGATAAAAATTATAATAAATCCACTGAACTTTATTCTACGCTGATTGGCAAATTAGGAAATCCATATCAGCCGGCAGTTACTTATCGCAATCGTGGTGAAAGCTATCTTCTTCAGGAGAATTTTGATGCCGCTGTAGCAGATTTTTCAAAAGCTATAGAAACTGATTCTAACGACATAGTTGCTTACAAAAAACGCGCAGACATATATTTCTATCACATGAAGGATTATAGCAATGCATTTGCTGATTATAAAGAAGTATTGAGACTTAATGAAACGCAAAAAATCTTTACTGATGATGAGCAAGAAAAATTTCAAAAAAATATTAACATCTGCTGGGACTCATTCAGTGTTATAAAAAGATTTCAAGTAAAAGTTTCTTATCCGGAATATAAATTTCAAGGATTGTTTCTTTGTTTATTCTTAATAATGGTAGTGGATTTATTCTCCGAATTAATTGGCAATATACGCGATCCTCAAGTTCGTGGGTCTTTGGGATTGTTCGTAAGAAGCGTAGCAGTAAAAATGTTTATTTTGTTTCTTACTGATATGGTTGGAATAGTTGACAGATCAGATCTCAATGACCGCCCGAATATACTATACCAAATCCCATTCGTAAATGGTTCTATTAGAAATTTTTTCTTGCTACTGTTTATACTTTACCAAATTACCTACGCAATAAATAACTTAAAGCGTGCCGGAATGCCTGTACCGGATTGGTTGAGTAATTTAATTAACTCCATAATTAATATGATAGAAGGAAGATTCAGAAGAAATCCTCCTCCTAATAATTAAGAAAGGAAAATGTTTAATGGAATCCAGCGCACTATCCATACTGCCGCCGCTAATCACAATAATATTGGCGCTATGGACAAAGGAAGTGTATTTTTCACTGATACTGGGAATTTTCTCCGGCGCAATGATATTTACCGACGGAAATTTTTTGCAGTCAATCACGACGTTTTTTGAAATTATGTCGAATAAAATCGGCGGCAACGTCAACATTTTGGCATTTTTGGTAATACTGGGAATATTGGTAGCGGCGATAACTCGTTCCGGCGCAACGCGTGCTTACGGCGAATGGGCGAGACGCGTAATTTCCGGCAAAAAATCAGCACTCGGCGTAACGGCATTTCTAGGCATTTTAATTTTCATAGACGATTATTTTAACTGCTTGACTGTCGGCACGGTAATGCGTCCTGTCACTGACAAATTTAAAATCGCTCGTGCAAAGTTGGCTTACGTAATTGACTCGACAGCCGCGCCGGTATGTATAATCGCGCCTGTATCAAGCTGGGCAGCGGCGGTAGGTTCATCATTGCCGGAAGATTCGCTGGTTGACGGCTTTGTACTTTTTCTGCAGACAATACCTTTCAACTTCTACGCGATATTGACAATGCTTTTCATGGCGTTTATCGTAGTAAGCGGCAGGGATTTTTCAACTATGCGAAAAGCGGTTGATGAAAATGTTGACGAATTGAAAATACCGGCTGAATATCAAGACTCGGTAAATGCGGAAAGTTTAACCGGCGGCAACGGTAAAATTATTGACTTGGTATTACCGCTTGCAGTTTTAATTTCGCTCTGCGTTTACGGTATGCTTTATACCGGCGGCATACACGAAGGCAAATCTATTGCTGATGCCTTTGCAGATTGTGACGCGTCTCAAGCGTTGGCGTTGGGTTCATTTATCGCGTTGGTATTTATCTCGGCGTTGTACCTGCCGCGCGGCGTCATAAATTTTTCCCAGTACTGCGAATGTTACGCGCAGGGATTTAAGGCAATGGTTCCCGCGATATTTATTTTGTGCTTGGCGTGGACGTTATCCGGAATATGCGGCGAGGAATACTTGAATTTAGGCGGTTATGTCGGTGCAATCGTTCAGCATCACGCCTCACTTGCAGTGTTTTTACCGGTAGTATTTTTCCTTGTAGC